>NZ_JAMPKG010000019.1:0-124950 GCF_039962015.1 Trichocoleus sp. AS-A1
AAATTGTGACCAAAACGCTGGGCACTTTCTAGTTGTGCCTGTAGGTCTGGTGTTTCGTGAGTTTGGGGTTTCTCCTGAACTGGGAAAGGGCGCGGCTGAAACTGGCTGTTAACGGGTACGAAAGTAGAATTTTGCGGAGCTTTTTGGGGGTCGTGCGATCGCGTTGCCATAGTCACAAATAACTTCTTGTATTTAGTTCAGTTAAGGAATAATTGAGAGCCATCAGGCTCATAGATAGAACCTAAGCGAGAACTCACGCTGTAAGTAGAGTATATTTACGGATTTTCTAATTTCGGAGAGTTAGATATAGCAACACAATATAATAAATCGACTGTTGGAGAAGAAATAGACCTCTTGCAGATTAGGTTGCTTTTTGGTTGCTAAAGCTGTAAAAGTAGAAAAATCAGGACATAGCAATTGAAAAGCGTCCTGATGATGAATTACACAATAGCGCAAACGATCTCACCTGAACACTTCAAGCGTCGCTTTGGGGTTCAACAAAAAACGTTTAAGCAGGTAGTTAACACCCTCAAGCCCGTGTGGCAACCCCGACCCAAACCTGGAGCGAAGCCAAAGCTGGTTCTTTAGGAGCGTGTACTCGTGGCATTGGAGTATCGGCGCAAGTGTCGAACTTACTTCCACATTGGCAGCAGTTGGGGCATTAGCGAAGCTAGTATCTGTCGGATTGTTCATTGGGTTGAAGATCGCTTAATCAGTTCCGGTCGGTTTCGCCTACCGGGTAAGAAGCAGTTAGTCCAGGGGTTTTGGCAACTATTAGTCATAGTGGTCGATGTCATCCAAACGCCCATTGAGCGTCCTAAAAGCCATCAACGCCGGTTCTATTGGGGCAAGAAGAAACGGCACACCCTCAAATGCGAATTGGTGATTGAACAAGCCACGGGCAGGATTATCTGCACCTTTTTCGGCAACGGACGACGGCATGATTTCAAACTATTTCAAGCGGATGGTGTTCACTTTCATCCCTAAATCCAGAGCTTGCACGACAAGGGCTATCAAGGGATACACAAACTGCACACCAACTGCCGCTTACCGAAAAAGAAACCTGGAAAGGGACAACTGACAGCTTAAGACAAAGCTAACAATCGAGCTTTGTCTCGTAAACGGGTCGTGATTGAGCAGGTCAATCGCTGCTTGAAGCTCTTCAGAATCTTGGCCCAGCGGTATCGAAATCGGCGACGATGTTTTGGATTGCGCTGTAACCTCATTCTTGCCTTGTATAACTATGAGCAATCCCAGTCTGCTTAATTTGCAAGAGGTTTAATGATTAAAGACTCACATTACTTGGTTTCCGTTACCCGCCAGCTGAGCTTCAAGTTGATCCAGAAATTCCACAAAGTCACCGCAGCGATCGCAATTAGCTTCGCAACGTATTGATTCACACCCAGGACATTGAACAGCAAATTCAGGATCAAAAGGTTTAATACCAGCCCACTCAGACAGACCAGATTAAATTTCAACAGCCGCTTGAACCGCTTGTTCCATCCCTGTTGGCGACTGGAAATGTCAGCAAAAGTCCAGCTGTCATTCCACAAGAAATTATTGATAATTGCCAACTCCGAAGCCAAAGCTGCACTGCTCGTCAGTCCCAATCCCACTTGGGTACGCAGCAGATAAAAGACTGCCATATCTACAAATACGCCACTGAAACCGACTGCACCAAATCGGAGAAATCGACCAATGGGCCAGCGGGAAAGGCGCAACCTCAGTAGATGTCGCAGATAATCTACATATTGCTTCGCACTGACCTTACTTTCCCCCGCTTGGCGTTCTTGAAACACGTAGCCTGCTTCAGCAATCCAACGGATATCCCCCCGACCCAGCACCTCAATCAAAATCTTATAACCTACCGGACTCAGTGTTTTTCCCACCAAGCACTCGCGGCGTACCAAAAAATAACCACTCATCGGATCGGAGACACGACCCACTACTCCAGGCAGCAGTATTAACCCCAGGATCTGGGCACCACGAGATAAAAATCTACGTACAATACTCCAGTCGCTGACGCCGCCACCTTCCACATGACGACTAGCCGCTGCCAAATCTGCGCCCCGATCCATTTTCGCTAACAGCTGCAATAACAACTCTGGTGGATGCTGGAGATCGGCATCAATTACACCTAATATCTCTCCCCGTGCTGCCTGCCAGCCGCGAATTACCGCTGTCGAAAGTCCCCGTTCTTCAACCCGCCGCATCACTCGTAGATGCGGATACTCCAACATCAGAACCTGAGCGATTTCCCAAGTTCCGTCGGGGCTATTATCATCGACCACAATCAGTTCATAGTCATTCGGGATAGCTCCATCCAACAACTGAGTCAGTAATCGGACAATCTCCCGGATGTTGTCACCTTCGTTATAGGTGGGAAGCACTAAAGAAAAACGGATTGGGCGCGGGATCGGGCGCGTATGTGCGTACCCGTGATCGCCCCCTAGTTTCTGGAAATTCTTAGAGCCTGCTAAAGCTGGGGGAGAAGCTAATCCAGAGATTTGCAATGATTCTGATGGAACCCGCAATAGGGGTGGCAATCCAGGAAGCGTGGGATTGTTTCTAATATCTTTGCGGCTTTCCACCATATACCCTTTAATCCTCTCCAAAGTCAATAAAATCAAATACTTGAAGCTAAACTTAGAAATTGAGCGATGTTTTTGACTCAGCCAGCCCACTCTTCCCTGAAGCCTGACCTTCTAATCTTGAGAGTCATAAAAATTAGCGGCTTCTGTAAGGTAGGAAATCTTACGGTTTTAGGGCTGTTCTTTACTACGCAACAAGTACTTAATACCACATCCTTATGAAAGTATCTTTACGTAATCTTTAAATTAATGGGTAGGTTTACGGCTCAATCTGTAAAAATTGAGTCAAGTGATGTCTAAGCTACTACAAATCCTGCGAAATTGAAGTAGAAGAAGGATAGGATATGTTAAGTGAAACTCGAAAAACACTACATTTTGCATTTAAAGATAAAATTTCAATAAATTGTAATATTTAAGTAAAAATTCGCGTAAAAAAGCCTGCCGAAGCAACGGCTTGGTTTGTATAGCCGCAAATTTACTCGTCAGTGCATTTTTGCTAAATTTACGCCATGTGCAACTTTTTATTAGCCCCTTTTTTTAAGGGTTGGGCGAGCAAAATGTCAAGCAAATTTTGTCAGCTCCCTGCAACCCCCGATAAATTGGGGAGAAATACAGAAAATTGCACACTGCGTTTAATTTTTAAGTTTTAATTGTTTTTGTAGAGATTGGCGCATCACGTCCAATGGCGGCTCGCGGTTTAACCAGATTTTCAGGGCGGCGGCTCCTTGTTGGACGAGCATTTCCAGTCCATCAACGATAATTGCGCCTTGTCTTTGTGCTTGTTGCAGAAACCGGGTAGGGTAGGGTTTGTAAATTAGATCGTAAGCGATCGCGCCTTCTGGCAAATTGGCGATCGCTTCTGCATCTAAGGGAGACTCGTCAACCTTTGGGTACATCCCAACAGGTGTTGTATTGACTAACAAAGATGCTTGAGAAATCAGATTCGGGAGTTCTTCCCAAGAATGAATTCTAATTTCTACTGGTAAGGATGAATTGCGCCAGCTATTTTGAAAAGCGGTTAAATTCTCTCGGTTTCGCCCAACAACATGGATTTGGGCACAACCTAGTTTTTTACAACCGGCAACCACCGCCCGCGCCGCACCACCATTGCCTAAAATGACCGCTACACTTTGGCTCCAATCGCCCTGGTCAGCTTCCAGAGGGGCGAGGAAGCCTTCAACATCCGTATTCGTGCCAACCCATCCCTTATCCGTCTTCGTAACGGTGTTGACGGCTCCTATCCCTTGGGCAATGTCGGATACTTCTGATAGCAGGGGGATAATTGCCTGTTTGTGGGGAATGGTAACGCTAAAGCCCACAAAATTATCCATTGCGGCAAAACCGGCGATCGCTTTCTCTAAATCTTCCGGCGCGACCGACAAAGGTACATAAACGCAATCTAATCCTAAATGAGCGATCGCCGCATTGTGCATCACCGGCGATAGGGAATGCCCGATGGGATGACCAATCACCCCTAAAAGTTTGGTTGTACCTTGAATCATCTGCATTTGGAAAAGTTGGTAACAAGCATCGCTTCTTACTACCATACGGCTATCGGAAATCTTGTTGACAAGCAATTAAGAGCGACTTGTCACGGGGATGAGAAAAATCATTAACGACCGACAACTGACAACAGATAAATAACCAAGCTCAGCAAAACTGAGTTGTATGCCAAAATCAGGATTGATGCATACTGAGCGACCATGCTGGGAACACAACTGGGAGGGCGCTATAAAGTAGTCAAAGTCCTAGGAGCTGGAGGATTTAGTCAAACTTACATTGCCGAGGATACGCAGCGACCGAGAAACCCTAAGTGTGTTGTAAAGCACCTCAAACCTGCTCGTCAAGATCCTGCTTTTTTGCAGGTGGCTCGACGGATGTTCAAAACCGAGGCAAAAACGCTTGAAAAACTGGGCCACCACCAACAAATCCCTCATCTGCTAGCTTACTTTGAACAAGACCAACAATTTTACCTGGTGCAGGAGTTCATTGAAGGTTCGCCGCTGAGCGATGAATTGCACCAAGGTACGCGACTGAGCGAATCTGAAATTATTCAGTTCTTGCAGGATGTACTGGGCATCCTGGAGTTTGTTCATGCTTATCAAGTCATCCACCGCGACATCAAGCCGAGCAATTTGATCCGGCGGCGACAGGACGGCAAATTAGTTTTAATTGACTTTGGCGCGGTCAAGGAAATCCGCACCCAGTTGACGAGTGGAACCGATCAGACTAGCATTACAGTCGGAATTGGCACTCAAGGTTATGTGCCGAGCGAACAACTAGCGGGTAAGCCAAAATACAGCAGCGATATCTATGCCTTGGGGATCACTGCCATCCAACTGCTGACTGGGTTAAGACCGAACCAGCTACCAGAAGATCCTGAAACCTCTGAGATTATTTGGCGGGATAAAGTAAAGGTCAGCGATCGCCTAGCAGCAATTTTAGACAAGATGGTACGATACCACTTCCGCGATCGCTACCAGTCCGCTACAGAAGTCAGCCAAGCGATCGCTTCATTGACAGAGGTATCGTTATCTGAAAATAGGCCCGTTGCAGAAAAATTTGATCCAGAAAATATTGCCGACAAAAGCGGGAAAAAAATTAGCGATCGCGCGGGTGTCCTTGAGAAAAAGGCATCGCCGATCCGTTTAGCGATCGCCAGTATCCTTGCTACCGGCTTGCTGCTGGGTGTACGACAACTGGGAGGTTTGCAGTCTTTGGAACTAGCAACCTTCGATCAGATGGTGCGGTTACGATTTGCGACGCGGGTATTGGGAGACTTAGATCGTTCATCCCCGATGGAAGGGCCAGATCCTCGCCTCTTGGTCGTTGAAATCACCGAAGCAGATATCAAAGCTCAAAACAGATATCCGCTATCCGATCGGACTCTGCATCAGCTGTTAGCGCAACTAGAACGGCATCAACCACGAGTCATCGGTTTGGATATCTATCGCGACATCCCGATGGAACCTGGTCATGCAGAATTATCCAGGCAATTACAAAAGAGCGATCGCATCATTACCGTCTGCAAAATCAGCGATATCGATAATCCTGGAGTTGCACCGCCAAAAATTGTCCCGGAAGACCGCCTTAGCTTTGACGATTTGGTGATCGATCCCGATAACGCCGTTCGCCGCAGTCTCTTGTTTGCGACTTCCGATGTCGGTGCCTGTAAGACCCCCTACTCCCTCGGTGCGCGTCTGGCACTGCGCTACCTGGAACAACTGGGAATCGAGGCACAACCGCACCCAAAAAATTATCTCCAGCTCAATTCAATTGTCTTCAAACCCCTAGAAGCCAATTTTGGAGGATACCAGCAGGCAGATTCAGGCGGCTACCAGATCCTGCTCGATTATCGCTCCGCTCATAATATCGCCCAGCAGGTAACGCTCACTGAAGTTTTGAAAGGTCAGATTAACCCCGATTGGGTGAAAGATCGCATTGTTCTGATTGGTGTCACCTCACCCACAGTTGATAACGTTTTTTATACTCCCTACGGGGGCAGTCGTAAGATGTTTGGGGTAAGGGTGCAAGCACAGACCGTCAGCCAAATCCTCAGCGTTGTTCTAGACAAGCGACCTTTGTTTTGGTCTTGGTCGGAATGGGTTGAGGTGCTATGGATTGTGGGATGGGCAGCCGTTGGCGGCATTTTAGCTTGGCGAATCCGTCATCCCCTGCGATTGATTGTGGTTGGAACTGCAACGCTGGGCATTTTGTTCGTTACCGGCTTCTATTTCTTTATGCAGGCAGGTTGGGTACCTGTCGCAGCACCAGCGCTGGGTTTGCTAGGTAGCGGCGGCTCCACGATCGTCTGTCGGCTGGCTCCAAAAAGAAGAAAACAAGAGCAACCTAAAACTCCCCAAGAGACGCTTTCAGCACCGATAGATAACTGCCCCCCAGAGGAGTCAATCCCAGCAGATACACTATTCACTCAGGAAATCAGCTTCCACTCAGGTTCTACACAAACAACGATGGGTGGCAACTTAGAACCTAATCAGTGCCACTCTTTCTCTCTTTCCGCCACTGAGGGGCAGCTATTGACAGTGGCAGCCGTAGAAGGCAACGTCAATATCACCGTAATCGATCCGGAAGGGCAAACGGTCGGGACGATTACCGATGGCGCACAGTGGCAAGCATTGCTGCCTTCTGCTGGCAATTACAAAATTGAAGTGTACGCGCCTGATGCATCTGTTTATACGGTCAGTTTTGATGTCGGAAACGATGCAACGGAAAGTTCAAACCCGACAATTCTCACAAATTCTCAATTGAACAGCAATAATAGTTTGACAGAGACAAGGATAGACGGCTAAAAGATTTATTGAGTTTGTTTTGCTTGAGATTGCTAATAGTTAATTGATTGATTAATGAATTGCACAATTATGGGTATATAGGAATCCTAGTTCAGTAGTGAGATGGGAGGATTTAGCTCCCCGATTTTTCCTTCACGAATCATGGAGAATTGGTATAGCAACGAGCAGTGAATTGGAGCGCCTTAATGGGTCTGTGTCTGTGCCGCTGGCTCCTCTCGCTGAGCTTTAAATGCAGATGAACCGGGAAGAGACTCTAGAGCGAGCTGACCAGCGATCGCTTTCTCTTCCACACTGCCTTGAATCTTAATTTACCTTTCGCACTTAATGAATCGACACCCCAGCCCTATCAGTCGGGAGAGTCAATCACGATCAGCGTATAATTGCCCCAATGGCAACTCCTGAGTTGTAGAGCGATCGCTGCCATCAATCAGTCTACCCTTAACCTGATTTCTCAACAGTATTTGAGCAGATTCTTAAATGTTTCTATATCTTTTTGCTGCTAGTTGAAGATTGCTTGGCTTCACATGGACTTTGCTAACCAAGTTTCTGCGAGGAGTGAGTCAGGGATCGGGCTTTTATGTCTCTCATCGACTGAAGAAAAATTTTTTAATTAATAGCTTGTCACTCAGCGGCAAGTTTCACTTTTTCCACATTTACAAAGCGAGGTTGCAAGGTGACAACCGTTTTGCGATCGCGATCCTTTACCTGACATTGCTGAATTAAACTTTGATTTAGCAATGCCCAATTTAGGGCAATCTAGAGATTCCAGCTAAATCTTGGCAAATTCACCAGAATCTGCCTCAACCGTTTTAGCTTGATAAAAGCAGTTTTGAAGAAAGGCTTTATGTAGGCGATCGCTAGAATAGTTGTTGTCACGTATACAAACAAAATTCATAAACCTTAAACTGCCTCTCCCACCAAGTATGCACAAGCAAATTTAGCTGATCTGGGGGGAAGAGGGGTTCGAGACAGACAGATAAAACTAAATTCTTCCCTTGACTTACCCAAATAGAATTGTCATGTTTAATAATGAAGAATATCTATCTAAAGATGGGGAATCAATCTTGAATCAAGTGTTGTACTGACTCAACTTGCTCAATCTCTAGCAGATTCTTCTGCATATTACTCGCTGTTATGGAAACCCAAGACTCAGCTATCCATCAGTTTGAGCTTCAACTCTGAGTCGAATGCGCTTGAGGGGTCGCGGCAAAAGCTAAAGCTGGGAAGCTTATCTAACCGTATCTTTATGCATCGGGAATAACTCCGAATTATAGCCAAAGATCGTAATATGTGGAAGCTTTTAAAAGAATTGTTTTCTTCAGGACAATTTATCCCTCACGGTCACTGCTACCTTTGGCAAACGAAACTGGTATGGCTTCACCTGGTTTCTGACTTGTTGATTGCGATCGCCTATTTCTCAATTCCGGCGATGCTCATCTACTTCATCCACAAGCGGAAAGATATTCCCTTTCAAGGGATATTTGCCTTATTTGGAGCCTTTACTATTCTCTGCGGTACCGGGCACCTGATGGAAATCTGGACGCTTTGGCATCCAGTTTACTGGCTGACAGGAATTGAGCAAGCGATGACTGCCTTGGTTTCCTGCTACACGGCTCTACAAATGGTAACGCTGCTGCCGCAATTCCTGGCTTTGGAAACGCCCGAACAACTAGAGATTCTCAACCAGGAACTCCAGAGCGAGATTGCAATCCGGGTGCAGGCAGAAGAAGCTTTACGCCGCGTCAACGATGAGTTAGAAATTCGGGTCAGCGATCGCACCGCCGAGTTATTAAAAACGCTGCATAATCTAGAATCTGAAATCGCCGACCATAAACAGACACAGCAGGAGTTACTCCAGAGTCAGCATTTCATTGAGCGGATTGCTGAAGCCAGTCCCAATGTTTTGTTTCTCTACGATCTGAGCGAGCAGCGTAATGTTTATATTAATCGTGAAATCGGCGCGACTTTAGGGTATACGCCCCAAGAAATTCAAGAAATGGGGTTAGGTTTCCAAAACCTGATGCACCCTGACGATTTCGCCAGACTGCCGGAATATTTCCAACAATTCGAGGACGCCGCTGACAGCGAAATCTTTGAGAATGAGTACCGGATGAGGCATCGAAATGGAGAATGGCGGACTCTGCTCAATCGGGATACTCTGTTTGCGAGAACCGCTGACGGCAAGGTGAAGCAGATTCTCGGCACGACCAGCGATATTACTGAAAGAAAGCAAGCAGAAGTTGAAATTCGTCTGTTGCTGGAAGCAACCCAAGCCATCAATCGTTCTGTTGACGTTGATACTGCTTTAGCAATTATTTTGCGGTTAATTTGTACGACAATCGGCTGGGATTTGGGAGAAACTTGGGTTCCGTCTGATGATGGTACAGTTTTAAAAAATAGTCCGGGTTGGTACGGGTGCGATCGCGAAGCGGTCGTCGCTTTGCGACATAGCTCGGTTGAAGAATTCCGACGCCATAGCGAAACAGTCACATTTAGAGCCAACGTGGGTCTGCCAGGGCGCGTTTGGTCATCGCAGCAACCAGAATGGGTCGAAGATGTTTCCGAAGCCACCCAGGAAACCTTTGTGCGATCGCAAATCGCCGCAAAAGTTGGATTAAAGACGGGTTTGGGCGTGCCAATTCTCGCCAATCAGCGAGTGTTGGCAGTTTTAGTTTTCTTTAAGCGTGGCAAAAGTGCAGAAGATCGACATTTGTTTGAGCTAGTAAGTGCAGTTGCGGCTCAGTTAGGTTGGCTGATTGAGCGCAAACTTGCCGAAGCCGCTCTCAGAAGCAGCGAAGAACGGCTGCAAATGGCGTTAGATGGGAGTGCCTTAGGGATATGGGATTGGAATTTAACGACCGGAGAGATGTATTTCGACCGGCAATGGAAGAAGATGCTGGGGTATGAGCCAGAGGAGATTGAGAACAGTTACCAGTCCTGGGAGCGGCTAGTACATCCAGAGGATACCTCTAGGGCGATAGACTCTTTAACCTTGCATCGGGAAGGTAAAACACCCGTTTCCGAAATTGAATTGCGGATGCGCTCAAAATCAGGCGAATGGAAGTGGATTTTGTGTCATGGTAAGGTGATGGAGCGCGATCGCTCTGGTGTGGCGCTGCGGATGACGGGGACGCATAAAGACGTTAGCGGAGCGAAGCGCGACGAAGTCGTTCGCATTGCCTTAGAACGAGAACTCGCCTTGCGGGAAGCTCGCCTGAATGCCTTTTTCAGCTCGGCTCCTGTCGGATTGAGCATCATGGACGAGCAACTGCGATTCGTGCAAATCAACGAACTCCTGGCAGAGGTGAATGGTTTCCCTGCGGGTGACATGATTGGCAAGAGCCTCTGTGAAGTCATCCCCGATATCGCCCCTAAGCTGGAACCTCTCTATCGGCGAATGTTCGCAACAGGCGAATCTATTCTCAACCAAGAAATCAGCGGTGAAGTACCGAGCCAACCGGGTATTGTTCGAGACTGGATGGTTTCTTTCTTTCCCATACCAGACGAGGATAATCGGCTTTCTGGCGTTGGGGGAGTGGTGATGGAAATCACTGCTCGTAAACAAGCGGAGGTGGCACTGCGCTCGGCGACCGAACGCCTGCAACATCTGCTCACCTCTAGTCCGGGAATTATTTATAGCTGCAAGGCATCGGGGAATTATGACATCACCTTTGTCAGTGAGAATATCAAGACAGTTTTAGGCTATGAAGCCCAAGAATTTCTCGAAGATGGAACTTTTTGGGCAAGCCACATCCATCCAGAAGATGTTAGTCGCGTCTTTGCTGAATTACCGCGACTGTTTGTTACAGGAGATTACGCTTACGAATACCGCTTTTTGCACAAGGACGGAACTTATCGCTGGCTCTACGATCAGATGAAATTGGTCAAAGACGAAGCGGGTAATCCCATTGAGTGCGTTGGGTATTCCTTAAACATCAGCGATCGCAAGCACTCAGAAGATCGGCTGCGACTGCTGGAGCGAGCGATCGCCGCTTCTAGCAATGGTATTGTCATTAGCGATGCCCAACTGCCCGACACGCCAGTGATTTACGTCAATCCAGCTTTTGAGTCCATCACGGGTTACTCGGCAGCAGAAACTCTGGGCAAAAATTGCCGCTTTTTACAGGGACCCGACACCACCCAACCCGCTCTTGAGGAGCTGCGGCTGGCACTGCGCGAAGCAAGAGAGTGTCGCGTTGTGCTGCGGAACTATCGCCAAGACGGCAGCTTATTTTGGAATGAATTTTCTATTGCTCCAGTGCGAGATGCTTTAGGGTGCTTGACTCACTATGTGGGGATTCAAGCGGATATCACCGAGGAGCGAATCGCAGTAGAAGCGCTGACCAATCAATTTAGCCGGACTGTCCTGCTCAAGCAGATTGCCGAAGAAATCCGCTCTAGTTTAGAACCTCAGCACATCTTTGCCACCGCCGCCGAACAAATTTCTCAGCTACTCAGGATCGATCGCTGCCTCATTCATACCTACGTGGTGGAACCGGAACTCAGAATTCCGATAGTCGCTGAGTTTGTGGCTCCTGGTTATCAATCGCTACTGTCTTTGGATATCCCTGTCGTTGGCAATCCCCATGTCCAGCTAATGCTCGCACAAGATGCTGCCATTTCCTCACCGGATGTTTATGCTGAGCCTCTTTTAGAAGCGGTTGAGCCATTTTGCCGCCAGATCGGTCTAAAGTCGATGCTAGCAGTGCGGACTTCTTACCAGGGAGAACCGAACGGAGCAATTGGCTTGCATCAGTGCGATCGCATCCGTCAGTGGACAGCAGACGAGATTGAACTATTAGAGTCTGTTGCGGCTCAAGTCGGGATTGCGATCGCTCAAGCTTCCCTCTTAGAGCAGGAAAAACAACACCGTGCCTATCTCGACTGCCAAAATCAACAGCTACAGCAAGAAATTAGAGTTCGTCAACAGGCACAAGAAGAGCTTGTCAATGCTCAAAGCGAACTGCGGCGGCAGTTAGTCGCGGTAGAGTCGGCATTGGATGGTATGGCGATTCTCAATGCCGAGGATGAGTACATCTATCTGAACGATGCTCATATCAAGATTTTTGGATACGACAACATCAATGACCTTTTGGGTAAGACTTGGCACAAACTTTTTTACCCAGATGAAATTAATCGCTTGGCTCAAGAAGTTGTTCCCATTCTGTTACGAGAGGGAGAATGGTGTGGAGAAGCAATCGGTAAAAAGCAGGATGGAAGCACCTTTTTCCTAGAAATTTCTCTGACTTATACCGAAGAGGGATTTCGGGTTTGCATCTGCCGGGACATTAGCGATCGCAAACAAGCGGAAATTGCCTTGCAACAGCAATTTTTGCGGGAACGTTTGGTGGGGACTATCCAAGAACGCATTCGCTCCTCTCTTAACCTAGAGGCAGTCTTGAAAACAGCCGTGGATGAAGTCCGACAATTTTTGGCAACCGATCGGACAATTATTTACCACTTTAATCTAGACTGGAGCGGGGTTGTGGCTGTCGAGTCAGTGGGCGAGGATTGGACGCCAATTGTCGGAAGCAATATTCAAGACGGCTGCTTTGTGGAAACCTATGTCCCCCTTTACCAGCAAGGTCGCATTCGAGCGATGGCGGATATTTACAACGCGGGTCTAAATGAGTGCCATATTGATTTACTCAGCCAGTTTGAGGTGAAAGCGAACTTGGTGGTTCCGATTTTGCAAGGAGAAAATTTGTGGGGATTACTGATTGCCCAGCACTGTGAAGGCGCAAGGGAGTGGCACTCCTCCGAAATCGAATGTCTCAGACAGTTATCTGTGCAATTGGCGATCGCTATCCAGCAATGCACGCTCTTTGAAAAAGCCACCACTGAAATTATCGAGCGCAAACGGGTCGAGGAGGCATTGCAACGGAGCAACAGTCGGTATCAAAATTTGGCAACAAACATACCGGGCATGATTTATCAATTTATGATGCGCCCGGATGGGATGATGAGTTTTCCGTATATCAGTCCCGTTTGCCAAGAAATCTTTGGTCTTTCTCCAGAAGCGGTTCAGCAGAATATATCTTTAATATTTGATGTCGTTCATCCAGATGACTTACCCAATGTCATTGAATCGATCGCTGTCTCAGCGAATACGCTAAAACATTGGCATGGCATCTGGCGAATTATTGTGCAAGGGAACATCAAATGGATTCAAGGGGATTCTCGACCGGAAAAGCAAGCGGATGGGAATATTCTCTGGGATGGTTTGATGATCGATATTAGCGATCGCTTTCAGGCTGAGGCAGAATTACGCAGAGCGAAAGAAGCTGCCGAGGTTGCCAACCACGCCAAAAGCCAATTTCTCGCCAACATGAGCCACGAACTGAGAACGCCACTCAATGCCATCCTCGGCTTTACCCAAGTGATGAACCTTGACTCATCTTTATCCAAAACTCATCAGGAATATTTGGGAATCATTAATCGAAGTGGCGAACATCTCTTGGAATTAATCAACGACATTCTAGAAATGTCCAAGATTGAGGCAGGCAGAACGACTATTCATGAAAATTGCTTTGACTTAATTCGCCTCTTGGACAACCTAGAAGAGATGTTTCGATTAAAAGCGAAATCCAAGGGATTACAGATTATCTTAGACTATGCCCCAGATATTCCTCAATACGTGCAAACAGATGAAAGTAAATTGCGGCAAATCTTGATGAATCTCCTCGGAAATGCCATCAAATTTACTTCATCCGGCGGTGTCACCTTGCGAGTTAGACATCAAATCGATAATCCGCAGAAATCTCATTCCCCATTATCCATTCCCAATCACCGTTTGGTGTTTGAAGTCGAAGATACCGGCCCTGGTATTTCCCCACAAGAAGTAGACAAACTATTTGAAGCTTTTTCCCAAACAGAAACAGGTCGGCAATCTCAGCAAGGAACTGGATTAGGCCTACCAATTAGCCGCAAATTTGTGCAACTTCTGGGAGGAGATATTGCAGTCAGCAGCCAAGTAGATCGGGGAACGCGATTTTCATTTGATATCCAGATTCGTCAAGCTGAAGCGACTGATATTCAAACGACACAGCCGCAACCCAGGGTGATTGGTTTAGTCCCGAACCAACTTCAATATCGCATCCTGGTTGTGGAAGATCGCCTGGAAAATCGCATCCTGCTAGTCAAACTCTTAACAGATGTTGGATTTGAAGTGCGCGAAGCCGAAAATGGTCTAGAAGCATTTGCCCTGTGGAAGACTTGGCAACCGCACCTGATCTGGATGGATATGCGGATGCCAGTGATGGACGGGTATGAAGCTACCCGACGCATTAAAGCAGATGTGAATGGTCAGGCGGTAGTCATTATTGCGATAACGGCTAGTGCCTTTGAAGATCAGCGAAACCTGATTTTGTCAACAGGCTGCGATGATTTCATCGGCAAACCTTTCCGGAATGAAATTATCTTTGAAAAAATGGCTCAACATTTAGGGGTACGTTATCTTTATGAAGAGTCATTAGAAGGCGGAAGTTGCTTCCCCCCCCGACCTAGGGGGAGTGCGGAAATTTCAGCACCCAATTCATCGTTTCTCCTAAGTCCTTCGTTCTTTCAAGAGATGCCTGTTGAGTGGATTGCAGCTCTCTATCAAGCCGCTATTGAGGCAGATGCGGAGTTGATTTTGAGCCTCGCCGAGCAAATCGCGGAGTCAAAGGCTCCAATATTCAATGCTCTGGTGGATTGTGTCAACAACTTTCAGTTTGAACAGATCACTGATTTAATCGAACAAATTATCTAATGAATAGCGATCGCGTATTTCCACTAAACGGAAATATTTTACTTGTTGACGATACGCCAAACAATCTGCGGCTGTTATCCGATTTGTTAAGTCATCAGGGCTATAAAGTTCGCAGCGTAACGAACGGACAAACTGCTCTAAAAGCGTGTCAGGCAAAACCGCCGGATTTGATTTTGCTCGACATCAATATGCCTCAAATGAATGGCTATGAGGTCTGCGAAAAACTGAAAGCTAACGAGCAAACCCGCGAGATTCCTGTAATTTTTTTAAGCGCTCTCGATGAGGCGATTGACAAGGTAAAAGCTTTTACGGTTGGCGGAATCGATTACATCAGCAAGCCGTTTCAGGTAGAAGAAGTGTTAGTCCGCGTCAAGAATCAACTGGCTCTGAGAGAAGCACAAGTAAAAGTTCTGGAACTGAACGCAGAGCTTGAAAATCGGGTCAAGGAGCGTACCAGTCAGTTAGAAAGGACGAATCAAGAACTCAATGAAGAAATTTTTGAGCGCAAGCGAATCCAGAGCCAACTGCTAGATATGGCGTTGCACGATCCGTTAACTGGCTTGCCCAACCGGGCTGTCTTCATGGAGCGTCTCGAAAACGCACTCAGCCGGACTAAGCAAGAGGCAGATTATCAGTTTGCGGTGTTATTTCTCGATTGCGATCGCTTTAAAGTCGTCAACGATTCTCTCGGTCATCTGGTGGGAGACGAACTGCTGATTGCATTTGCCAAGCGTGTCCAAAAGGCTCTTGTCAGACGGCTCGAACCCTGTTTGAACATCGTCAATACGCTAACGCGATTAGGAGGTGATGAATTTGCAATCATCGTTGAACAAATTAATGATGCCTGCACTGCTACCGTAGTTGCCGATCGAATTCTTCAAGAACTCATGTATCCTTTTCAACTATCCAGACATGAAGTATTCATGAGCGCCAGTATTGGCATCGCTTTGGGAAACATTAACTATGAACAACCTGAATATTTGTTGCGGGATGCAGATACTGCTATGTACCATGCAAAGACATGTGGCAAAGCTCGGTATCACGTTTTCGATCCAGCCATGCACCAGGAAGCTATCCAGCTTTTACAGCTAGAAACCGACCTGCGAAAGGCTATAAATCAACAAGAATTTCAAGTTTATTATCAGCCGATTGTTGCACTGAATACGGGCAAACTTGCTGGATTTGAAGCGTTAGTGCGCTGGAATCATCCCCATCGGGGATTTATTTCTCCATTGGACTTCATTCCAATTGCAGAAGAAACAGGTTTGATTACTCAGATTGATACTTGGGTCATGCGGGAAGCTTGCCAGCAATTAAAGATTTGGCAAGAACAGAAACTCACGCAAGAACCCCTAACAATTAGCGTGAATCTTTCAGGTCGGCAGTTTTCCCAATCAAACTTAATTGAGCAAATTGACGAAATTTTTCAAAAAACTCAACTAAATCCACAAAGCTTAAAATTAGAAATTACAGAAAGTGTCCTGATAAATAATAGCCAATCAGCAATGGCAATTATTCAGGAACTCAAGAAGCGTCAAATTCAGTTAAGCCTTGATGACTTCGGAACAGGTTATTCTTCCTTAAGTTACTTGCACTGCTTTCCAATTAATACCCTGAAGATTGACAAATCTTTCGTTAACCGTATGGAAAGTAGTCAAGAAAATATAGGGTTGGTTCCCGCAATTATGAGAATGGCTCATACGATGGGGATAGGTGTGATTGCTGAAGGAATAGAAACTTCCGGTCAATTAGCCCAACTAAGAGCGCTCAATTGTGATTTTGGTCAAGGATATTTTTTTTCCAAACCTGTAGAAAGTAAATTAGCTTCAGAACTAATTGAAGCAGATCCTCAGTGGTAACAATTCTCTAGGAAAATTTCTTTTTATTTTAAAAATTAAATTTAATCTGCGGAGCATACAAAATAAATTTAATCGGGGGAGTGTACATCTGTTTGTATTTCTCCTTCGGCTAAAAGATACGGTGTTCGCACGTCTTTAGTTAAGTTGCAAAACGTTGATTGATTTCCCTGGCATCCCCCCAATAAATTGGGAGATTTTAACTTGATTTTTCCCTTGTTTAAGGGAGGTTATGAGAATAAAACGACGCTTGCAAGTTCAAGAAGACTTGTGTGTCCACGGTAGCCTTTAAAAGAGGGTAAAGTATTTTGTAGGTTGGCTTTCTTCCTTCAATCCAACACCCTGTTCGGTTGGGTAAGACCTAATCCTTCAAACCAACCGCAGATTTCGTTGCTTTAAAAATTCCCACAAAATTATTTTATTTATCACGAGTTTGTCCCATTAGTCTACTATCTTCAGATATATATACAAAAAAGGAAACAATTCGTTAGATTTATAAAAAGTTAGTCTGAAGGCTTAAACTCCTTAGCCGGACAGCACAGACCTTTCCAAAATCGCACCTCTATCAACACTAGCCGCACTAAACTTTATGGTATCAACTCCTCCATCTCAAGCTTCGTCATCTCAATACGAAGTTACTAATTCAGAAGCAGAAATCGAGTCTTTGGTTATCGAAGCTAAACCAGAAAGTGATATTGATTTAGAGTTTCTATACACCAGAGATATTGAATTTCGCCAGGAAACCATTTACTTCATTGTTGTAGATCGTTTCTATGACGGCGATCCTGACAATAGCGAAGGGCCAAACCCAGAACTTTACGATCCAGAGCGAAAAGATTGGGGTAAATATTGGGGTGGAGATTTACAGGGAATTATTGAAAAACTAGATTACTTAAAGGACTTAGGAGTTACCGCAGTTTGGCTTACCCCCCTGTTTGAGCAAGTGGAAGCATTATTTGTTGAGCAAGCTGCGATTCATGGCTATTGGACGAAGGATTTTAAACGGATTAATCCTCGCTTTATTGGCAAGGATGAAGAACCTTCGCTCAATAAAACTCAAGATACAAAAGATACAGTTTTTGACAGATTAGTTGCTGAGTTACACAAACGCAAGATGAAACTGGTGTTGGATATTGTGTGTAATCACAGCAATCCAGATTTCAGCGGGAAGAAGGGAGAACTCTACGACGATGGAGTAAAAATTGCTGATTTTAATGACGATAAAGATAACTGGTATCACCACTATGGTGAAGTTACCAATTGGGAAGATGAATGGCAAGTTCAAAATTGTGAATTGTCTGGTTTAGCAACTTTTAACGAAAATAACGTCGAGTACCGAAACTACATTAAATCAGCCATTAAACAATGGCTAGACCGGGGAGTTGATGCTTTACGGGTTGACACTGTAAAGCATATGCCGATCTGGTTTTGGCAAGAATTTAACGCGGATATTACCACTCACAAACCAGATGTTTTTATCTTTGGCGAGTGGATTTTTAGCGACCCTCGAAGCGACCTTTCGGTAGAATTCGCCAATGAATCTGGCATGACAATGCTAGATTTTGGTTTTTGTTTGGCAATCCGAGCGGCTTTGGCGCAGGGTGCTGAAGGAGGATTTCACCTGATTCAAGATGTTCTGGATCTGGATCATCGTTATTGCGGGGCGACGGAGTTGATTACATTTATTGATAATCACGATATGCCCCGCTTCCAGTCATTAAATCCCGATCCAGAGATGCTGCGGGTAGCGATCGCTGTGATTATGACCTCCCGTGGGATTCCCTGTATCTACTACGGTACAGAACAGTATCTCCACGACGATACCAACGACGGGAACGATCCTTACAACCGTCCGATGATGGAAAATTGGGACACCGAGTCACGCCTCTATCGAGATATCCGGTTGCTATCAGGTTTGCGGCGATTAAATCCAGCTGTATCGATGGGGAGTCAATGGCAAAAATATCTAACGCCTGACGTTTATTGTTATGTACGCCGTTACCGCGATTCTGTTTTGTTTGTAGCGATGAATCGAGGGGAAGCTGTTAAGTTGGAAGCAATTGATACGGAGTTACCAGACGGCGAACATACCGATATTTTAATGCGGCGCAAGTTTGAAGTTACAGACGGAAAGTTGCAAGACTTGGAACTAGACGCGCGGGATGTAATTGTCATCAGTCATGTTGGGGAACGCATCAAGGGGCAAACGATTGTGCGGGTGCAACTTAATGGAGTGCAGACACAGCCGGGTGAAACTGTTGTGGTAATCGGAGATTGTCCGGAGTTAGGCAATTGGGATATCTCTAAGGCGTATCCGCTAGAATTCATCAATACTAATACTTGGTTTGGGGAAATTCCCTTTGATGAAAGTGCTGGAAAGTTAATTACTTACAAGTATGCACTGTGGCGTGAAGGTCAGGCACCCTTGCGCGAAAATACTGTCGGTCGCCGCTGGGTTATTGCCACGGAAGGGACAGTAAAATGGCGCGATAGATGGGCAACAGGACGGGAATCTTAAGCATTTAAACGCAAAGGTACGCTAAGGAAATCCCAAAGGTACGCGAAGGAATATTTAACTTTGTGTACCTTGGTGATTTCCTTTAGTAACTCTGCGTTATAAATTTTAAGTTATTCTAAGGTTGCTAAGAGTTCGAGGAAGACTCCGTTTGTCCAACCAAAGCCGATTTCGTTGGAACTGTAGCCAAAGAGAATTTCATGGGAAACATTGGCGGAGCAATTACAAACGTCATATTTTTCTACCAGCGTTCCGTATTTTTCAAACTCTTGCACTAGCAGAGATATAAATTTTTTCGCTAAACGATCGGCGTCTTCGTGATAACCATAGCGATGAAGTCCTTGAACTGCAATTAACTGTAAAGGTGCCCAACCAAAGGGAGCATCCCATTGATTTCCGGTTACATGAGTGCTGGTGAGTAATCCTCCCGGTGCCTCAAATTCGGGTAAATTTTCGGTTACTCTTTTGGCTTGTTCTTCAGATGCAATTCCAGCCCACAAAGGATAGAATGTGGCGGCAAATTCATAGGGGCGACGCTTGCCAGTATGGAAGTTGTAATCAAAGTAAAGTCCAGCTTCTTCATCCCAAAGAAATCGGTCAATTAATTTGTGGCGGTTGCGAGCGCGATCGCGCCACTGATGAGCAATTTCTTCATATCCCAAAATATCGTTTATCTGGGCGGTATCTTGCTCTGTTTTATAAAGCAAAACATTCAAGCAAACAGGCGCATAGTGAATAATATCTACACTAAATGGGCCAAAACGGTTGCTGATGTCAAACCCAGATTCTCGCATGGAACGATCGCCTTTGTAGAATAAATCAGTTAAGCGATCGCTCTGGCGGTCATAATACAAGTTGACATCGTAAGCTTCAACTGCAAACGTCCGATAATATTCCCGTACCCGATCATAATGAGTTCTCCCTTCTTCATCCCGCTCGGAAATTAACACTTCCGGCGCTGGACCTTCACCTAATGCAAAATAGCGCGAAAGTCCGGTTGCTTGATTCAGGTGGGGGGGTAATGTCCAATAGTAGTAAAAACGTTCAACGGTTGGCAGTACTGATTGCAGCCAGTCCCGATCCTGCGTGTGCTGGAAGAGAGCCAAAATCATCGGCGTAAGGACGGGAGGTTGCGATCGCGTCAGCATATAGGTACGATTGGCATTCAAAATCGTGCCGTAATGCTCAATTTCATAAATTAGCTGTTCCACCAAGCTTTTGGCTAATTCTATTTCTCCATCTCGCAACAATCCTAACTGGATAAAATAGCTATCCCAGCCGTACATCTCATTAAAACGACCGCCCGGAACCACATAGGCATGAGGTAAATAGAGCAACCCGTGATCTTCAATTTGATCAACTTCTGCCGGTAACGTGCGAATTTCAATTTGATTAAATTCTTCGTTGCTCAAAACTTCCCGCAAAGATGCCTCAATGAGCGCTCGATCTTCTGATTGCGAGACATAGATAGGCCAACCTTTACCGGGAATATGACCAATTTTCGGGTCGCGGGCAGCATCCAAAATATGCTCGTGAGAGCGATAGAGGGTTTTCCAAGTTTTTTTAATGTAGGCTTTTACTGCCTGAATTTGTTCTAGGGAGGGAAACAATTCGGTTTGAGGTAATGATTGATTAATCACGATTTTTCCTTAGTATTTGTAATAAATCTGTCTGTTGCCCCCCGATCGATGGGGGGCAACAGTATCTGATGTCCAGTATGACAAAGGGGAATCGATATTAGCGATCGCTTTCGCTAATTAATAAAGCGACCGGAAAGTGTTTTAAGGCGTCCCCAATCAACACCGTGCCATTCGCGATCAGGGACTGAGAAGTAATTGCATCTTTCATTGCAGATGGCATTCCCTGCGGTAGCTTCAACCGGGTGTCACCCCATACTTCGCCCAAAGGATATTCTCCTTCTTGGACAACGTTCGTCAGCAATCGCGGGACAATTGTAATTGCCACCCGATTTTCATAACTTCTGGCAAAAGCAACAATCCGATCCTGAAACTTCCCATCCACTTCTAGCGGTACGTAATCTCCTTTTTGGAAAACTGCCAAATTTTGTTTTCTTGCCTCTAAAACCCTAGCTATCAAGAAAAGCTTAATTCTTCCATCCTCCTTACTCGTAAATAGCTCATCAATCAGCTTCAGAACATCTGCCTTAGCTTTCTCTTTAATCTCTTTAAGGAATGCTAGCCGCTGCTCAAAGTCCACTGGACGCCGATTATCTGGGTCTACTAAACTCAGCTCCCATAACTCCGTTCCTTGATAAAAATCAGGTACACCAGAAGCGGTAATTTTTAGCAAAGTTTGAGAGAGAGAATTGAAAATTCCGTAGTAAGCTATCGATTGTTGGAAGGACAGAAACTCCTGGAGAAATTGATTATCTGTGGAAGGCTTCAGGACTCCTTCGATAAAAGCAACAAAGCCATCTTCATAATCAGTATCCGGTCTGAGCCAAGCGGTGTGAACCTTAGCCTCTCGAACCGCTTTCACTACATATTCTTTCACGCGCTCTACAAAGTGCGATCGCTCGCTTTCAGCAAACGGAAAAGCACCAACCAGCGTTTGGTAAAAGAAATATTCATCATTCTTTTGAGGAAAAACCCGACCCTTCATGCGGCGTTTTTTAGAGTCGTTAATTTTACTCCAAGTTTTTACCTGTTCTTCCCACTCATCGGGAATTTCTGAAAGCACATTTATTCTAGCTCTGACATCTTCCCCACGCTTGGTATCATGGGTTGCCGTGGCATTCATTTTATGAGGCCAACGCTCATGCTGCTTTTGGTTGAACTCGTGAAAATCTGCAACGCTAACCCCAAATTGGCTCGGATTTCCACCCACTTCATTCAGGGATAAAAGTCGGTTGTAAACATATAAAAGCGTATCCTCAATTCCTTTCGCCATCAATGGGCCAGTCAACTGCTGAAGTCTCATCACGAAGTGACGCTGTACTTCTCTTTGTTCTGCCTTTAAAGAGTCCTCCTCTTCTAGCAACAAGAGTTTTTCAATGTAGTTCAGTTCCTTCAAAAGCAACGGCACTTGCTCTCTAGCTTTTTCAATGACTTCCTTCACATAGAAGCGATCCGATTCTCTTAATCCCTCTTGATTGATATAAGTTCGATAAACGGGAAACAGTATCAGAATCTCAGCCAATGCTCTTTGCAGACCATGCTGAGTAAAATCGATTCCTACTCTAGAATGCCCCGATACTCGTTTCAAAAGATGGGCTAAATTATCTACATCTCCCGCCATATTTTTCTCTACAATCAGCCTTTTTTTATCCATAAAAAGCTGCTCGTAGGGGGTATTTAAACCTGTCAGTCTAGAGTAAATCTCAGTAAACCCTTCCTCGCTCTCAGTTCGGCAGAAAATACCGTTAACATAGTTTAAGAAGTCATAGCCGCTGGTTCCCTCTATAGGCCAGTAAGCAGGTAAATCTTCTTTATGTTCCAGAATTTTTTCAACCGTAATATAGACATCTCCAGCTTTGTTTCTCAGCCGTTGCAAATATTCACTTGGATCGTAGAGTCCGTCAATATGGTCGATTCGGAGTCCTGTGATTGTTCCAGACTCAACCAACTGACTTATAAAATTATGAGTTTTATGAAAAACCTTGATTTCTTCGGCTTTGACAGAAATTAATTCGTTGACGGTGAAAAATCTTCTATAATTCAGTTCTTCAGCACCCACTTTCCAAAACGAAAGGCGATAGAACTGTTCTGAAAGCAACCTATCAAGAGAATTAAAACTTTCTGGATTGCCCTTCTCCCCATTAAAAAACTCTATGTTGCTATCGATAAACTCCTGAACCTCTGGATTTTGGGTATAAAGTTCCCCCAAAAGTCCTTTTACAAAGGCTATCTGGTCATATCGTTCTTTACCTTTTGGTTCTACTAGCGTGTTTTTAAGCAGGTAAAGAATCCCTAGTAATTTAACAAAATCTGGATGATTTCTTCCCAGAGATTTAGCTAGTTTTCCTAAGTTATGAGTAATAAACGGGGCATAAGATTCTATTTTTACAGGAAGTTTTAAGCTAAAGTAGTTAACACTCAGCCCGCTTTGATCGTACTGGAGTTGAATTTCGGCATTTTCCAAACAATCTCCATAAAAATTACCCAACATTGGGGCAAGAACGCGCTCTCTCAGGTTTTCATAAGGATGATTCCAGTCAATATCGAAGTAATCGAAATACTCGGAATTTGGTCCATTTTCGAGGATGTCCATCAAGAACTGATTTTGGCTATCATAAGCCATGTGGTTGGGAACAATATCCTGTACCCATCCCATGTCGTAATTCTTGATTTCATTCACCAATGCTTCAAATTTTTCCGGTGTTCCTAGTTCGGGATTCAGTTGTGTGGGATCAACAACATCGTAGCCATGAGTGCTACCTTCTCTTGCTTTAAAAATGGGCGAAGCGTAAAGATCGGAAATTCCTAATTCAGCGAGATAAGCAATAATTTTCTTGGCTGAATCAAAGGGAAAATCTGCATTAAATTGAATTCGGTAAGTAGCTGCTGGAATCCGCATGATGTAATTTTAATTCCTCAATGATTTTTCTAATTTTGTCAGGTGAACAGTGCTTGCTCTACAGTGACGACTGGCGAAGCAAAGCCTCAATCGTCTCGTTATCATCAGTTTGATAATTAGGATTGGAAGGCTCTGCCTCGTCTATTATCCTGCTATCTCGTAGAGAACAATACTCTGTGGTTTGATGGTCAATTCTTGGTTTGGCGTGAGTTTTTCCGGTAAAGTGGAACCAGAACCCATCCACTGAGTATCGGAAGAGTCTAAAATCTTTTGCCAGTTGCCACTTGGTAGATTAGCTGTAAAAGTGACCTCTTTTTGATTGAAGTTCATAATGGAGTATATCTGACTAGCTTCACTCCAACGCCGAAGGAATAAGATTTTATCGGCTTCAATGCTGGACGCTTCTAGGGTGTTTTTGTCTGGTTTCTTCAAAGCAGGAATTGTTCGGCGTAGATGTATAAGTTGCTGATAAAATTCCCAAAGAGCTTTGTGTTTTCCTTCTTTTCGTTTTTCCCAGTTAATCTGACACTTCTGGAAGGTTTCAGGACTTTGGGGATCTTGCATTTCGCCTCGCCCCACAAATACTTTGAATTCTTCTTCTTTACTCTTGCGGATTGCTTCAATCAAATCTTTATCTGAATGACTGATAAAGTAAAAGAAAGGCGCTTCCTCACCATATTCTTCACCCATGAAAAGGAAGGGGACAAAAGGAGATAGAAAAATAGCAGCCGCAGCTAGTTTCAACCCTTCTAAGGAAATAAGCTGAGATAACCTTTCTGCCAGGACGCGATTACCAATTTGGTCGTGAGTCTGGGTAAAAACAATAAATCGATATCCTGGTTCGTCTTTGGAAGAACTACCATGACGGCGCTTTCTATGAGAAGCGTATTGTCCGGAGTAAATAAAGCCTTCTTTGAAAGATTTTTCGAGTTGTTCAACCTTTCCAAAATCCTCGTAATACCTATCGTTCTCTCCGGTGAGTAAGGTATGCAATGCGTGGTGAAAATCGTCATTCCACTGTGCATCTATTCCATAGCCGCCCACTTCTTTGGGTCGAATGACTCGGACATCGTTCAAGTCGCTTTCGGCTATCAGATAAAATTTTCTACCTTGTTGCTGGGAAAAATTAGCAACTTGGTCTGCCATTTCCTGTAATAAGGGTCTAGCACCCATCTCAAAAATGCCCTGAATGGCATCTAATCTTAGACCGTCTATGTGATATTCTTGGAGCCAGTAAAGAGCGTTTTCTAAACAAAAATTACGGACGCCATCGCTGTATTTGTCATCAAAATTCATCGCCTCTCCCCAATCACCGCGATATTTGGTAGTGAAGTAGGGAGCAAAATCTCGGAAGTAATTTCCTTCAGGACCTAGGTGATTGTAGACGACATCGAGAATGACTGAGATACCGTGTTGGTGACAAGCATCAACGAGTTTTTTTAATCCTTCGGGACCACCATAGGAATTCTGCACGGCAAAGGGAAACACCCCATCATATCCCCAGTTTCTCTCACCGGGAAATTGAGCAACTGGCATAATTTCAATGGCATTAATCCCTAACTCGCTTAATTCAGCAAGTCGGGGAATTATTGCCTCAAAGGTGCCTTCTGGAGTGAAGGTGCCAACGTGTAATTCATAGATAATAGTTTCATCTAAGGGAATGCCAGACCAATTAGTATCATTCCAGGCAAAAGTGCTAGGATCGATGACTTGAGAAGGGGCGTGTACCCCCTTCGGTTGGTATTTTGAAGCTGGGTCTGGTCTATCAGTTGTTCCTTCGAGTTTGTAGTAGTAAAGCGTTCCTGGTTCAATGCCTGAAGCTTTAACTTTCCAGTAACCTTCTTCATCCTGTTGCATTGTGAGAAGGCGTTCTTCAGGAGAAACAATTTGTACGGCTACTGTATGAAGAGTGGGTGCCCAAACGGTAAATTCACAATTTCCGTTGCCCAAGTAACAAGCGCCAATTCTCACCTTTAATTAGCCTCGCTGTTAAGAGTATTTTTTGCCTAATGGCGAAGTCACGTTAACGTATCCCAGAATATAGTTACGTTTAGTTACGTAGAACTGCCATAAGGTGTATTTTTATTTACTCAATTAGCGATCGCGCATATCAGCTTACTGACCTCTGGCAATGGCAGAAGGCTAAAAGCCACGCTAGTAGAGTCAGAAATGACTGCCTCTGTACTTGTGGCTAAGCTTTAGTGGCATCTTGAAATAGGGGGATTGAGAAAAATGCTATGGAAACAATGAGGATTCCTTTTCAATTGATTTGGGTAGTGGTAGCGATCTGTGTGCTGCCTAGCTTGCTGAATTTGTTGGGAGTGGATTTTGCCTCACCGAAGCATCCCTTCGAGGTGCCAGCTGTTGTGGGAATGTCTCCCCGCGCATTTGTCGAAGCGATGCAGTACACGCTTTCCGGAAGCTTTCTGCACACCATTCTGGAGTGGAGTGCGTTCTGTATTGCTCTGTCCATTGTTATTTTGTCTTTGATTCACTTCAGCCTGAAGCGCGATGCTGTCACGCTCATAATTGGCGTGGCAATGTTTTGCGCGGGGTGCATGGACACCTTTCATGCTTTAGCCGCCGACCGATTGAGCCAGGGGATAGCAGATAGCCAAAACCTAATTCCTTTGACTTGGGCAGTCTGCCGACTTTTTAATGCTTTGATTCTGCTGGGAGGCGCGGGAATTTTTCTGGCGACGAAACCAGGAAAGTGGAAGGGAGGCGCGGGTTTTGTTGCGATCGCTAGTGTATCTTTTGCTGTTGCTTCTTATACAATTGTCTATTTCTGTACCCATAGTGCCATACCGGCAACTATTTTCCCGAACGCGCTTGTCACTCGTCCTTGGGATGTCCCGCCCCTCTTATTGTTTATCTTTGCAGGTATTTTTGTTTTTCCTCGCTTTTATGATGCTTATCCCAGCCATTTTTCTTTAGCGCTAGCGATTAGCGTGATTCCCCAAATTGCCGTTCAACTCCACATGGCTTTTGGGTCAACTGCATTATTCGACAACCATTTCAATATTGCCCATTTCATTAAAATTATTGCTTACCTCGTCCCATTTATTGGCTTAAGTTCGGAGTATATTTATACTCTTCACGAAGAAGCTTTAACCGTTGACAAATTAGAAGCCACACAAAAAATATTATTAGATAAAACCAAGCAGTTAGAACTGATTAATCTTGAGCTGCAAAAACAAATCGCTGAGCGTCAGCAAGTAGAAGAGGAGTTGCACCGCTCCAATGTTGAGCTTGAAAGGAGAGTTGAGGAACGAACAGCAGAAATTAGACAGACCAACGATCTGTTATTGCTTGAAGTTTCTGAGCGCAAGCAAAGTGAAAATCGTTATCGAGAAAAATCTCAAGAGCTAAAAAAGACTCTGCTTGACCTCCAGAAAACTCAAGCTCAACTGATTCAAACTGAAAAAATCTCCAGCCTCGGTCAATTAGTGGCTGGAGTTGCTCACGAAATAAATAATCCAATTAACTTTATTCACGGCAATATCAATTATGCCTGTGACTATGCGAATAGTTTGCTCTATTTGTTGCACCTTTATCAACAGCAATACCCCCCTACACCTGAAATTGACCAAGAAATTGAAGCAAGTGACCTTGATTTTATTATTGAAGATTTGCCAAAGTTACTAAAATCAATGCACTTAGGAATTGAGAGAATTCGGGAAATTGTTCAGTCCTTACGTTCGTTTTCTCGCGTCGATCAAGCGGAAATGAAGCCGGTTGATATTCACGAAGGCATTGATAGCACCTTGCTAATCTTGCAGTATCGCCTGAAAGCGATCGCTGGCGGTCCCACGATCACCGTGACCAAAGAATATAGCGATTTGCCATTAGTTGAATGTTACGCGGGACAGTTGAATCAGGTGTTTATGAATCTGCTGAGTAACGCGATTGATGCACTAGAAGAGTCAGTCGCTAAGGAGGAAATATTTTGTCTTTTACCCAGTATTAAAATTAGCACCGCTGTTGAAGACGAAAAGCTAGCGGTGATTCGCATTGCCGACAACGGCCCAGGCATGACAGAAGAAGTCCGTTCTCATCTATTCGATGCCTTTTTCACAACGAAACCAGTCGGGAAAGGTACCGGCTTAGGGCTATCGATTAGTTATCAGATTGTAGTAGAAAAACATAGTGGCAGTATGGAGTGTATTTCTGCACCCGGAGAGGGGGCAGAGTTCGTCATTAAGATTCCGATTTCGCAGAACAAGATATCGCAACTCTAAATGATTCCAGAAGTCGAGGATCTATGTCGGTAGAGGCGATTAGCATAGAGTTGAGTATTGAGAAACGCGAGACGAACAGATGAACTTTTGTAGCGACAATGTCACCGGGATTTCGCCGGAAATTATGGCAGCGATCGCTGCCGCTAATCAGGGTACCACCATGCCTTATGGTGATGATGAATATACCCAGCGATTGTCAGCCCGGTTCAAGGAATTGTTTGAGACAGATGTGACCGTTTTCCCCGTCGCCACGGGTTCTGCTGCCAATGCTCTCGCCCTGTCTGTTATTACGCCCCCTTTTGGGGCGATTTACTGCCATCGCCAATCTCATATCAACCTGGATGAATGCGGGGCACCCGAATTCTATACCGGCGGCGCGAAGCTAGTGACACTGGATGGCGCAGATGGCAAGATTCACGCCGCTGACTTGGCTGCTGTGCTGGCAAAATCGGGCGCTGGCGTCGTCCATCACGTACAGCCTGCGGCTGTAAGCTTGACTCAAGCAACGGAGGCTGGAACGATCTATCAGCCAGAGGAAATTTCCCAGATTGCCGAAATTGCCCATTCCTACAATTTGGGTTTACATATGGATGGTGCCCGTTTTGCGAATGCGGTGGTTAATTTGGGTTGTTCTCCAGCGGATATCACTTGGCGGGCTGGGGTTGATGTGCTATCGTTTGGAGCGACTAAAAATGGTGCGATGGCAGCAGAAGCCGTCATCTTTTTCAATCAAGATTTGGCAAAAACTTTCGCCTATCGTCGCAAGCGCAGCGGGCATCTCTTTTCAAAGATGCGGTTTTTATCTGCCCAGTTGGAAGCTTACATTAAAGATGATTTGTGGCTGAAAAATGCTGCCCATGCTAACCAGATGGCTAAGAAATTAGCGCACGGGCTAACAGCGCTACCAGGAATGAACCTGTGCTACCTGGTTGCAGTAAATGAAATTTTTATTCAGTTGCCGGAGGAAGTTATCCAAGGGCTTCTTGCCGATGGTTTCCAATTTTATCCCTGGGAGGGGGAATATTCATCAACCGTCCGATTAGTAACAGCTTTCAACACTAAAGAAGAGGATGTTACTGCCTTGATTGAGGCGGCACGGGCACACTGCAACGTGGTTTCTTCACCTCTAGTTTCCACCTTCAATTTTCAGTAGGGAAGGGCAAAATTTCTTTCCCTAGTTTATGATTTTGTTCCCCGCAGGAGAGCCGAGTATTCGCAAAATGAACGTTGCGGCGCACCCACAATGGAGAATACCGATTTTGCTTGTGAAGAAGCATTATCCAGTAATATTTCCAGTTCTTGAACTGCTTCTGGTGGTGTCTGCTGTCGTGCTGTCCAATCTGCAAAATCAATCGGTAGGTGCCACTGTTGCATCGCGGTGAAGGGCATCCCAATACTTTCGCCAGCCGCTTGCCACTCCGATATCATCCAATCCCAACTATGAGAAGGATCGCGTAGTTTCTCCACCTGATTGATAAACTCTGCCAGTGCAATATCTTCCGGCGAAATAATGTCCACAACCAGGAACTTTCCACCCGGTTTTAGCACTCGAAAAACCTCACTCAGCGCGGGTGCCAAGCTGGGGAAGTGATGAGCGACATAGCGGCAAGTCACAATATCAAACTGCTCATTTGAAAAGGGGAGTGCTGTAGCATTGGCTTCCTGAAAATACACGTTATTTAAGCCTCGTGCCATTGCTTGCCGCGATGCCTCTGTTAACATTTTCTGGCTTAAGTCGATGCCAATCACTTCGCGGACATGGGGGGCGAAAGCAAACCCCGTATGTCCTGCCGCACACCCTACATCAAGTACACTCATCTCTGATGTTTGTTCACCTGCCTGCACCATCAGCTCCAGATCGTGCCCTTGTGCGAAAATGGGTGATGTACTGTATGCATTTGCTGCACGGTCAAATTGCTCTCGGATTGCTTCTTCTGGCTGCATTTTTGGCTCCTAAAATAGGTGTGGACAGGATGGAAATTCGGTGGAATTAGTGTTTTTAGCTCTAAGCCAATCGGATTGAGAAGCGATCGCTTTCTGTGTCAACATCAACGCACGATGCAGGCAATGCCGATAACACGCAAAGCGTTAAAACACGCTCAACCCAGCAATTTCAGCATCTCAATCGCCAGACTCGGAATCAGCGGCATCTCTAGAGACGGGCATCACCAGGACCTTATCAACGCGATTGCCATCCATATCCATCACTTCAAAACGCCAACTACCCAGATGAAAATGGTCGGCAGCCGTAGGAATTTTCCCTAAATGGGTAATCATAAAACCGCCCATTGTGTGATAGTTTCCTTTTTGCGTTCCCGGCAATTCCTCAATATCTAATATTTCAAAAAACTCTTCCACCGACAACATTCCATCAATCAACCAGGAACCATCTTCGCGTTGTACGGCTGGAGGAGATGTTGTACTATCGATTTCTACATCACCAACGATTTCTACTAAGATGTCGTTGAGCGTAACTACTCCCTGAGTGACGCCGTATTCATCTACAACCAGCGCCATGTGAGTGCCGGTTTGCTTGAATAATTCTAGAACTTTTAGCCCTCCGGTACTTTCAGGCACAAATACCGGCTGTTTCAACGAGAGCGTCAGGTCAAGCTGTTGTCCGGACAGACAGCGCCCTAATAGGTCAGTCACGGGAATGATGCCCAAAACATTATCCAGCGCCCCCTGACAGACGGGAAATCGGGAATAGGCGCTGTTTATAATCTTGCGTTGATTTTCTTCCTGGGAGTCTTCTAGGTCAAGCCAGACAATATCCGGTCGGGGTGTCATTAACGCACTCACGGGTCGGTCTCCCAGGCGAAACACTCGTTCCACCATGTCTTGTTCTGCTTCCTCAAAGGTTCCCGCCTCCGTGGCTTGCTCGATTAAGGCTGTAATATCGTGTTCGGTAATTTCCCCATCGGTGGACGGTCTGATGCCCAACAGCCGCACCATCATATCTGTGGAGGTACTCAATAGATAAACAACTGGGGCAGCAATAGTAGCCAACATCCGCATCGGGATAGCAACAGATGAAGCAATCCGTTCTGGATAGTTTAAAGCCAGCCGCTTGGGCACTAGTTCGCCAATAATCAGTGTCAGATAGGTGATGATCAGGATGGCGATCGCTGATGCGATCGCGTTTTTATACGGGGCGATCCAGGCAATCAACCCTAGTAGAGGGGTGAGGCTTTTAGCGATGGTTTTTTCGCCGAAAGCACCGGAGATAATCGCTAGGAGGGTTATCCCCACCTGAACAATTGCCAAAAACTGATTCGGGGAATTCGCCAGTTCCAAGGCAACGCGTGCTTTGACATCCCCTTGGTTAGCCAGCTGTTGCAGCCTCACCTTCCTAGCCGAGACGATAGCTAACTCTGACATCACAAAGATGCCATTGGCAACGATCAGTAGCAAAACAATCAGAAATTCGGTAGTAGGGGTCATTTGTCAATGTGTCAGTAATATCGGCGAACGGTGCCTTAGATGGAAGTAGGGGCGATACCCGAAGTTGGATGGTTAGAAAACCAGAGAACCAATGTGCCCACCCCGATATCAAAAGCTGGGGTTCCCCAAAAAAGCAGTAGCTATAGAGAAAGTAGCATTTTGTGTAAAGCAGAAATCTATCGGTAGAGCAGTCTCGATTTGAACTGCCTTCTAAAATGATGGAAGTAGGGAGGTATACTCCTGCCTTTTTGTCAGAACGAATTAAGCATTTCCTCCAACTGATGGCATTTTCTTCTATTATTCGTGCCCTAGGGCGATCGCCTCTCACGACAGAACTCCTTTCTAAGCTCGACCAACAACGGTATCTACAGCTCAACGGCATTCCCCGTTTGCCAAAGGGATTGGTGGCTTCTGCCCTCGCGCAAGCCCAAGGACAGAATTTGTTCGTGGTGTGTGCCACCCTGGAGGAAGTCAGCCGCTGTTGCGCTCAACTGGAAGCGATGGGTTGGCAGACGGTACATTTTTATCCGACTTCTGAAGCATCGCCCTACGAGCCATTCGATCCGGAATCGGAAATGACTTGGGGACAGATGCAGGTCTTGGCAGATTTAGTCAGGACTGAGGTAAAAGGAAATCCTCAGTCTTCCACAAAGATGGCGGTTGTGGCGACGGAACGGGCGCTGCAACTTCATTTGCCACCTCCTGAAGCTTTTAAGCCTTTCTGCATCACCCTGGAACGCGGACAGAGTTGGGATTTAGACGCCTTTAGCAAGAAGGTGGCGACTCTGGGATACGAACGGGTGCCTCTGGTGGAAATGGAGGGGCAATGGAGTCGGCGCGGGGATATTATCGATGTGTTCCCGGTGTCGGCTGAGTTGCCGGTGCGTTTGGAATGGTTCGGGGATGAACTGGATCAGATGCGGGAATTCGATCCGGCGACGCAGCGATCGCTAGATAAGATTGAGCGGCTGGTGCTAACTCCGACTGATTTTAGTCCGATTGTTCGGGCGGCGTTAGAAGATACGAACCGCCAAGACGCCAAGGTCGCAAAGGAAGAGAGGGAAGAGAGGGAAGAAGAACCAGAGAAGAGTACGCGGCGGTTGTTGGGGGTGGCTTTTGAGAAACCGGCTTCTTTGTTGGATTATTTGCCGGAAAATACGCTGATTGCGATTGATGAGCCGGAGCAATGTCGCGCCCATAGCGATCGCTGGGTGGAACACGCTGAAGAACAATGGGCAATTGCGAATAGGAAGGAGGAATTACCCAAAATTCACCGCAATTTTGATGAATCTTTAGCGGCGGCGGAACGCTTTAAGCGGCTGTATTTATCAGAATTGGTTGAGTCCTCAGTCCTCAATCCTCAGTCCTCCGCACTCAATCTAGCTAGTCGTCCGGTTCCGGTAACGCCGCATCAGTTTGCTAAAATTGCGGAAACTTTGCGAAACGAGCGCGATCGCAGTTTCTCGATCTGGATCGTTTCTGCACAGCCTTCCCGTTCTGTATCGTTGCTCCAAGAACACGATTGTCCGGCGCAATTTGTCCCCAATCCCCACGATTATCCGGCGATTGACAAGTTGCAAATCCAGAAGACGCCGGTGGCGGTAAAATATTCGGGGATCGCGGAACTGGAAGGATTTATCCTGCCAACCTTCCGATTGGTGGTGGTGACAGACAGGGAGTTTTTCGGACAGCATTCTCTGACAAGTCCCAGCTATATCCGCAAGCGTCGTCGGGCGGCGTCTAAGCAAGTCGATCCCAACAAGTTGCGCCCCGGTGATTATGTGGTTCACAGAAATCACGGGGTTGGTAAGTTTCTCAGGCTGGAAAGTCTGACTGTTAATAACGAAACCCGCGAGTATTTGGTAGTGCAGTACGCAGATGGTTTGCTGCGAGTAGTGGCAGATCAGGTCGGTGCGATGTCTCGGTTTCGCGCCACGGAGGGGAAACCGCCGGAACTCAATAGAATGTCCGGGAAGGCGTGGGAATCTACGAAGAATAAAGTCCGCAAGGCGATTAAGAAATTGGCGGTGGACTTGCTGAAGTTGTATGCTCAGCGATCGCAACAACAAGGTTTCGTTTATCCAGCGGATTCGCCTTGGCAAGAAGAATTAGAAGATTCTTTCCCCTATCAACCGACGCCGGATCAGTTGAAGGCGGTGCAGGATGTGAAGCGGGAAATGGAAAGCGATCGCCCGATGGATCGGTTGGTGTGCGGTGATGTCGGTTTCGGCAAGACGGAAGTCGCTATCCGCGCCATATTTAAAGCGATTACCGCCGGGAAGCAAGTTGCGTTCCTCGCCCCAACGACGATTCTGACTCAACAGCACTACCACACCCTAAAAGAGCGTTTCGCCCCCTACCCAATTGAGGTGGGTTTACTCAACCGCTTCCGCAGTGCTGAGGAACGCCGCAATATTATCAAACGACTGGCAACGGGTGAATTAGATGTCGTCGTTGGCACTCACCAACTCTTAAGTAAGGAAATTCGTTTCCGCGATTTAGGGTTATTGGTGGTGGATGAAGAACAGCGATTTGGCGTCAACCAGAAGGAAAAAATCAAATCTCTGAGAACGCAGTTGGATGTGCTAACTCTTTCCGCCACCCCGATTCCCCGGACGCTTTATATGTCACTGTCGGGAATCCGGGAAATGAGTTTGATCACCACGCCGCCACCGTCTCGGCGTCCGATTAAAACTCACCTGGCATCCTACGATCCCGAAGCGATCCGCACGGCGATTCGGCAAGAACTCGACCGAGGGGGACAGGTGTTTTATGTCGTCCCGCGAGTCGAGGGAATTGAAGAAACTGCCACGAAGTTGCGGGAAATGGTGCCAGGAACGAGACTAGCGATCGCTCACGGTCAATTAGACGAATCTGAGTTAGAAGCGACGATGCTTGCCTTCAGCGCTGGCGAAGCGGATATCCTCGTCTGTACCACGATTATTGAATCCGGCTTAGATATCCCCAGAGTCAACACGATCCTGATTGAAGATGCCCATAAATTTGGTCTATCCCAGCTATACCAATTGCGCGGACGGGTAGGACGTGCTGGCATCCAAGCTCACGCATGGCTATTTTATCCCAAGCACAAGGCGCTCTCAGATGCCGCACGGCAACGGTTACGAGCCATTCAGGAATTCACTCAGTTGGGTTCTGGCTATCAACTTGCCACGCGCGATATGGAAATCAGAGGCGTCGGTAACTTATTGGGTGCGGAACAATCGGGACAGATGGATGCCATTGGTTTCGATCTTTATATGGAAATGTTGGAGGAAGCGATTCGCGAAATTCGCGGACAGGAAATTCCCCAAGTTGACGATACGCAGATTGACTTGCAGCTGACGGCGTTTATCCCCGCGGACTACATCACCGATTTGGATCAAAAGATGAGCGCTTACCGTGCAGTGGCTGCGGCGAATTCTAAGGAAGAATTAGTGAGTATTGCCGCAGAATGGAGCGATCGCTACGGGAGTATCCCCAAATCTGCAACTCAGTTGCTGCGGGTAATGGAACTGAAACAACTGGCGAAAAAACTCGGCTTCAGCCGGATTAAACCAGAAAGCAAACAACACGTTATCCTAGAGACACCGATGGAGGAACCCGCCTGGAACCTGCTCAAAGATAATCTGCCAGAACACCTGAAAACTCGCTTTGTCTACACCTCCGGTAAAGTCACCGTTCGCGGTTTGGGCGTCTTGCCTGCCGAGCAGCAGACGGAACATCTGATTACTTGGTTGGGTAAGATGCAAGGGGCACTCCCAGAACCGGCACTCGTCTAATTTACATATCAGTACTGACAGCTCGGTTTGCAGGGTCGAAGAGTTGAAATTTGTCTTTAAGTTTGTCTGCGATTAGATCGGGCAAATCGGTAGTGTCAAAACCTCTTCCTGTCTCCCTGCAAATTTTTTGTTATTTTTGCTACCAATCCTCTATCAATCTCAGGAAAGATAATGAACAAATTGCACTCAAAAAAATTACCTCGTTGGGTACTTCCGCTTTGACTGAATACTTAGTTTTAATGTAATTAATGAATGCAGTACAGCCAAGCTAACTCTGTAAATCTCCTAGATCAGAATTATCGGAACATTTGTTTAACTTATCTAATTCTGTTCTTCTAAAATTGGCTTGGGCTGGCATTTCATGATTTTAACCAGTCGAGAAATAAACTAAATTCAGTCTCTAAGCAATCCCAGCTTAGGTATTTTGACGTGGCATTTGTTTAATTGGTGATTATTTCATCAAATCTTTAAAAATCCTGATAGAATTTGTTCGTAGTTTTATGAAACATTTCTTTAGGGTTTGTATCTTGGAAATAGGGATGAGCAAATACTCAAGCAATTGGAAAACACAAGGGTGAACCTAATGAGTATGATCTGCACAGACAAACAGCCGAATACCCTAGAAAGTATTGCACTCGCTTCAGCAGAAAGCGTACAAGCAGCTAAAGTCGTTCGCTCGCCTAAAAAGCAGCAATTCGATATCCTGCGCCCACTCCGTCAATGGCTGGACGGAATTGCGATTTCTGACCGTCAGATGGCTGAGCTTCTCGCAAAGGCGATTCCGGCACAGTGCCCCTTTGAGCGTGATATCAAGCTATTTGGTCACAAAGTAGGACATATTCCTCCGTTGTGCAAACTGAATCCGTTTTATGACCAACTGGTAGGATTGCGTTTTCGGGCGCTTTGTTATCTAGTCGATCAATGTGGTGTGGATATCCAGTCCTACATCTAGAAAAAGCTAGAGCAAATTGTACTAAGGCAAGCATACGCTTTCTGGCGATCGCCAGATGACAGTAAAGGTTCATCAACTCAGTCAATCGCATCTCACCCAGTTGGGCGTCTCCGCTAGACCCATGTGGATGAAAGAAGTTTCCGAATTTTCCTAAACCTACGACGATCCGGAAACTTGCTAGTTTTTAGAAGAGGATGTCACTGTAACGCCGGAAGATGGAAGGCTAGTGCAAAAGGCCAAAGGCGACTTGAGTAACTCCCGCCAGGATGCCTTGCACTTACAAGATGAAAGATTTTAGCCAGGTAACGCTGCCAACTGCAACTCAATTTCATCGGGATTGAGCTTCTGACCAATAAAGACTAACTGAGTTTGCCGGGTTTCCTGTGGTTGCCAAGGACGGTCATAAAATTGATCGAACCTCGTTCCCACTCCTTGTAATACCAGCCGCATCGCTTTGTTGGGAACTGCCACAAATCCCTTGATTCGATAAATTTCCTGTTGTTGCACCAACGCTTCTAACTGTTCTTGCAACTTCTGGGGATCGAAAGTACGGTTTAAAATCACTTGAGTTGAGGTAATTTCTTCGTCGTGATCGTGGTCTTCTTCAGTGTCGTGATGACTGGGACGATTATCTAAGTTGTCTTCTACGGCACTCTGGAAACCCAAGAGAACCTCCGGATCTAATTTTCCGCGATCGCTCGGTACCATCTTGACAGCACGAGACAGTTCTCGTTCAACCAACTTCACGACCTCAGCTTGCTGCGTAGCATTCACCAGATCGGTTTTATTCAACACCACCAAATCGGCACACGCCAGCTGATCTTCAAAAAGTTCTTGCAATGGGGTTTCGTGTTCCAGATTGGGATCTTCCTGGCGCTGTGCGTCCACCGCTTCGGGATCGCTGGCAAAGGTTCCCGCCGCCACCGCTTCGCAATCCACGACGGTAATCACAGCATCTACCGTTGCTGCATTGCGAATTTCGGGCCAGCGAAACGCCTTCACCAGCGGCTTCGGTAACGCCAATCCTGATGTCTCCACTAAAATGCAGTCCAGGCTATCTCTGCGCTTCAGCAGTTCTAGCATCGTCGGCAAAAATTCTTCCTGAACCGTACAGCACAAGCAACCATTGGTTAATTCAACAATGTTGCTGGTGCTGTCGGCTTCTTCTTCTGGACAGTAGCCACAAGAACGCAGCAATTCGCCATCAATCCCCAATTCGCCAAACTCGTTGACTAAAACAGCGATGCGGCGTCCTTGATTGTTCTGTAGCAGGTGGCGAATCAGCGTTGTTTTACCACTCCCTAAAAATCCGGTGATAACAGTGACGGGAATTTTGGTAGCCATTGTTTGAAAAGTGTTGAGTTTTGAGTTTTGAATTAATCATTCAGTACCAAGGCAGCTAGGGTGTATCTCTGTTTCTTTACAAGTGCCTTGTATACACGATTGACTATTCTAGGCTGAAAGCTGAAATTTAGGTGGATGGCGCGATCGCAGCTAAACTCTGGATGTCTTTCCCCAGCAGAATCTCATCATTAGATAAATATAAAAACTAAATGCTTGAACCCCTTGTGTAGTAGCTATTTCAAAAATAAGAGACGTTTTCCGTACTACCTTGACAGGCAATCTGCTTGTTCTTTTGGCAACGTGAGTCTATTAACAACAAATAAGATACAGTTATCGCCATCAGCCAGTGCAAGGTGAATGGATACCCCTTCACAGGCTTAAAGATAGTTGATGGTGGATACAGGTGGCTCTATATTAGCTCCAGCTTTTTCCCTCAGCATCAGTAAGCGATCGCTCCAATTCCAAATACTCGCTTTTAGCCGCTTGCCGCCTATGTTTCATCATCACCACTTCTCCTGCACCGCTGGTACAGAAGCGTCATTCAAGCCAATGATTTTTACTTGTTTACACGAAAAAATATTGAAAATTTGTATACATAGCTACTTATTTTTTTAGTTCAAAGAAAGATATTGAGGTCATTATTTTTACTTGTTTTGATGAGAAAATATTAATATTCATGCACATGAATACTCAATCCATTTATCTAAAGATATTATTGAAAAAATTCCTGACACTGGCACGTAGAGGTCAATAATTTATGGCTTACGAACGAGTCTCCAAACGCTCCTCTGGGAATTCTCACATCCATAAAAAAGATTCTCGCTGGACTACCCCTGCGATGCCAGTGCAAGCTAAACCAGTTTCTGCGTCGCCACAAGAGCAGGAACTACCAAGTTACACTCCACTACCCGCTAATTGGGCGACTAATAATAACTTGATGCGGAGTCTGTCAGGGGCAGGAGTAGTCCAGCGTCAGGAAGAGTCGGGCAAAGAGGAGCTAGAACCGATTCAAGCGAAGCTTACCATTGGTCAGCCCGGAGATCAATATGAGCAGGAAGCTGACCAAACGGCACAGCGAGTCGTAAATCAGATTAACGCACCAGTTTCCAAGCAATCATCTCAAGGTGAAACTCTCCAGCGCGAGGAGATGCCTGAAGAGGAAGAACTTCAGATGAAACCCGCATCCGGTACTCTCCAGCGCGAGGAGATGCCCGAAGAGGAAGAACTTCAGATGAAACCCGCATCCGGTACTCTCCAGCGTGAGGAGATGCCTGAAAATGAAGATGAAGAACTTCAGATGAAACCCGCATCTAGCACTCTCCAGCGCGAGGAAATGCCCGAAGATGAAGAACTTCAGATGCAGCGTAAATCAGATAGTGAACCAATGGCGGCTACGCCTGACTTAGAATCATCTATTCAACAGGCTAAAGGTGGGGGACAATCACTCTCGGACAATATCCGAGAACCGATGGAACAGGCATTTGGGGCTGACTTCAGTGGCGTCAAGGTTCATACAGATGCTCAGTCTGACCAGATGAATCAATCCATTCAGGCGAAGGCATTTACAACGGGGCAGGATGTCTTCTTTCGCCAGGGGGCATACGATCCGGGGAGTCGGGGAGGGCAGGAGTTGCTTGCTCATGAGTTGACTCATGTGGTGCAGCAGAATACGCAAAATGCCAAAATTCAGCGTGTGGAGCAAGGAAAGGGGAAGGAAGAAGCAGCAGAATGGGTGAAGAAAAATCCGAGACCAGAAGGTTTAACGCCTTATAACAGGAAGCAGAAAAGAGCAAAACAACCTAGCGATTCCGAACAAGACATAACCTTGACTAATCTGGGACGAACAGAAGGAACGAATGAGTTTCTAAAAACTCTACAAAATCCAGAAACGCTTAAAGCATATCAAGAACTTGAACAATTAACTGGGAAAGATATCCTCAAACAAGCAAGTATTTGGCCCGTAGGTAAAGGGACTTTTGGGACAGTGGTTCCCTATAAAAAATCAGGAAGTTCAGATAGCGATCCTGCCACTCATGTAATTAAGAAAGAAAACCTTGGTGAAAGAGATTATGATGAACGAAAAGCCGAACGTAAGCGAGCTATATATATCCCTTTAGTTGCTCATGAGTTGGGATTTACGCATATGCCGCTTTCTACATCAATGCCGCAAGAGAGCCAGATAGATAATAATAGACAGAACAAACAGAATAATGTCCTTTCTAATCTAGCACCAGGAAAAGATGGCAGCAAAAAGATGCGTGAAATAGCAGAAAGCTTTCCCGATTTTCAAGAAATAAATACAGCTTTTGAAAATTTTGTAAAAGAGAAGACAGGGAAATCTATAGCCAATATTTCAGAGGAAAAACAAAATCAACTCAAAAAAGAATTTGGATTTAATCAAAAAGCATCTGAAGCTTATGAAAAATTTACAAGCGAGAAAACTCAGGAGCTGGATGTAGATGAGCAGCAAATTCAGGATGTAGTCATCCTCGATATGCTGTTTCAGTATCAAGATGGTTCTTATACTCAATATATGTTTAATCAGGGTAATTTACAAAAAATTGATAATGATGATTATGGGATAGGAAAAGTAGATAGGAATAATACTGGAGTATATTCAAGCTCATTTCCCGTTGGATTACCTAACGCCAATAAACTTCTTACTGAGGATACTAAAAAACGCATTTTGGAAATGGATGGGGAACACTTAAAAAAAGTACTTAAGGCAGCTACGTACAAAGATAAATCTGACAATAAACCAAAAGATAAGCAAAAGCAACAGGTATTTGATGAAGCAAAAGCTTTACGTAACTTAGAAGATATTCAGTTTCTAATTAGGGAAGCAGAGCAATATGGTGGAATCTCCCTCCGAGAAGTATTTGACTTATACAATGCTAGAGATAAAGTAGATGAGGTTCTCGATCCTGAAAGGAGCCAAGCAACAAAAGATGAATATAAGTCAAAAATAAGGCAACAAACAAGACAGGATTCAGACGAAAAAGTTGCACCTAGTCAGCTATACAATATTTTAGGTGTTGACTCCCCTACAAACCGACCAGATCTTTTTACAAACTATATTAATGTCCACGAAATTTTGGGAGAACGTGACAAAGAGCGTCAGGAGGAGCTAAAGAAGGAACGTGAAAAACAGGGCGATGCTCCAAGTATCATGGACAATCCAGAGTTTATAGAAGCTATCAAGAAACGCTCGACCCAACTTCGACCAGAGCGCCAAAAAATTGTTCAAGAACGGCAACAAATTGTTCGAGAACAGCAACAAGCTAAAAATTTGAAGGTTCTACAAAAGCTAATTAATGAACTACCTAGTAAATTTGAATCGTTAGAAAAGATTGAGGTAGATGAGCTTTTGAAATCAGCGCAAGAAATTAAAGATACAGAGCAAATCGAAGGTAGCAATCATAGATTTAGTCAGCTCAAGAACTGGAAAGCAAGACGCATTAAAGGCAAGGTTCGGGAACAAATCGCTACACCTATGGCAACTAACGGCTCTAATGTATCAGACAAGTTGTTAAATGAGGCAGAAAAGGAAATTTCAGTCATTAATCATGAAAGGATTAGAAGTAAGGCGATGTATCCCGTGCAGGTAGCCCGCTTTAAGCAACTTATTATAAATAATGAATTTACTCTCGAAAGGAGAACCAATTTCCTCAACAAATACCTCGACACAATCGTAAACAGTATTGATGCTATAGATTCAGTTCCTCTTGAAAAACTGAAAGCTTTTGGTAAGATTCTCTTAGAAGTAACGGCAAAATTAGAAGCTGATATATATGCCTTGAATAAGTTAATAGAGCAGATAGAAAAGATAGTGAATAATGTACTGGAACATAAAGAATACGCCAAAGTTTTTGGAAAAACTAATGTTTTCGAGGAGGGTATTGCTAATTTGAAAAATGTCATTGAGTCATATAAAAAAGTAGCTGAGCGGAGTTCTGAATTTTAGACTCAATCAAAAACCACGCTATATGTAGGGAATTTAGGCGACAATTTTCCTGAAAAAGCACTACTGTGGCATTAGTCTAAACTCCAGGGAGTTGGGTACTCTGAGAATATGAACCGTGTTCTTGACAAGAAAAGACCTTGCCTCAACTCCTCTACTCCTCCAAAAAAGATTAATCGCCTTCACTCCACATCATCCGGTAAGTCTTTATCGTCATCCCAACTTAATTCCAGAAAATATTGCGAGCGCTCACCTCCACAGAACAACAATTTAAGCAATAGCATAGTGCGATCGCTGATTTTGTAGGGTGCGTCTCAATGTACCCTACGAAATGCGATCGCGTTTACTTTGTTGAGGAATCAGCAGAGGATGCGATGGCTCCAGTTCTTGACTCAGCTGCTCCGTTTATCTTTGCTTACAGTTCCCCAAATCACAAATGCTTCTCTTATTGAACAGCTAATTCAACAAGCTACAACTGTCCAAAAAGCCAAAAACCACCCGCAAGCGGTAGCAATTTGGCGCAACGTAATTCTAACGCACCCTAGGCGATCGGTTATTAGAGCCTATCCGCAAAAGCAAAATAAGATAAAAAGTGTTTATAGCGGTTCTCAATTTGAGCGAAAGACACTCGTAGGCGCGTTGTGAAGCTATGCGCCTACTCTAAGTTGTATTGGATGCCAGTAGTGAGAACCGCTATAAACCACAGATGAACGCAGATATTCACTTAAGCCAAGGACTTTTTGGATGAGTTATAAGCTACTGGCTAAAGATAAAGATGACTCACGCTTGCGCTTCGTGGTTCATAGTTCGCAAATAATTTTCTATCCCTCAATGAACTATGAACCGTCTTATTAAATCAGGTTGATTTGTGCCATCCTACTTGATTAAGCTTGTTGCCACATCTCTTGAATTTCACCTGGGAGATAGCTAGCAACTTCCTGAATTCGTTCCGAAGACAGCTCCTCTTTGGTTGCAGAAAATACGGCTTTAATAATTGTTTCTGCGTCTCTTCCGGGTAAGTTGCCCTCTTGCCTCAGTCGAACTAAAAAGTTCTCCGGCTTGATTTTTAGCTGGGGTCTTATCTTGCTTAAGAAACTGACAATTGGATTTGTGTCTTCCCACAAATCTTCCACTTCATCAGTTGCTGACTTGTCCAGTTCTTCTTCGACTCGCTCCACCGCTTCATTCGTCATTACGTCGCGCATGGTGCGGAAGACTACCTCAGTCGCATTTTTTGCCTCATCCAGATCGTTTAAGTTCCCCTTTGCCTTGACTTTCTCTAAAAATGCGTGATGTGATGCCATAATTCTCTGCAAACCCTAAAATTATCAAACTTGGTTAAATAAGCGCTCTCAAAATGGGAACACTCAAACTCTAGTTAATTTATAAAAGGAATTTAGTTCTTACGTCTCTCTGAAGAAGTAAATGATTTTACGTAACTTTTATCTGAATTTTCAGCCAATTAAATCGTTAGTTGCTGTATTATTAGCCATTTGATAGAGTAAAAAATATTACCTCCCAAGCGGGATGTGACTTTCTCGGTGTGTGGAAGCGCTGATACAACCGCTGCAATCTTGTAGATTTCTTAAAAGTCCATGCACTTTGTAATTCGGAAAATGAAACCTGTTCATCCCTCGCGTCCAAATCGCTTCATTTCTAGCAATTGGCGAATCGAGCAACTGCCTGGATTAAGTGCTGAAAATCAAGCTGGACTAATAGACTGTGGCATAAGAACCACTTTGCAACTACTCCAGCAAGCCAGTAGCCCAGTGCAAAGACAAGCCTTAGCTACCCAGTTACAGATTCATATTCAACACATCAATAAATGGGTGGCTTTGGCGGACTTGTCTCGCCTTCCGGGTGTGGGTTGCGAATATTGTGGGCTGTTGCTTCATGCCGGAATTGCTTCTTGTGCCCAACTCGCCCAGACGCCCGTTGAAAGGATACATCAACAAATTTTGCGGCTCCAAGTCGCCACTCTACAACGCCGGGATCTCTGTCCCACGCGGGGCGCGATCGCACAATGGATCGACCAAGCGCGTGCAGCTGCGCGATCGCCTTCTTGCAGTCGCGTCTAAGAGACATTTCCTATCACCACGATGCCCGATAAAAGCTGACAATCCTGAAAGCTTGATGATAATGGCTTCACCATCACCTAGCCTCCAGGATTGTAGAAAATCGTGTGTTGTAGTTTAAGAGTCTTGAGGGAGCGTCAACTTATTATTCGGCAGTTGCGAGGTCAGTGCTGCCACGAGTGCGTTTGCGTGTCAGCGTGTTGAACAACATCTGACCAATTGCCTTGATCAAGTTGCCATTTAATTCTTGGAACAGCTTCATATTCATGGCAAAAGCATCATTGGCTTCATCCACAATCTTGTCTGCTGTGGCGTCATCAATGGGCAGATCGTTCATGGCTTGGCGATAAGTTGCCTTGAACGCCTTTTCATCGTCAATTTCTTGAAATTCGTAGAAAGCTGTCCCTTGCCCATCCGTGAGGTTCATCGCCCGTTGAGCAATGCCTTTGAGGATTTGACCGCCGGATAAGTCGCCAAGGTAGCGGGTATAGGAATGGGCAACTAACATTTCTGGAGCCGAAGTCGAGACTTCGCGGATGCGCTGGATGTATTCTTCAGCAGCAGGCGAGGCAGAGATTTGTTCGCGCCAGTTGGTGCCGTAGTAGTAAGCGAGGTCTTGTTCTAGGCTCTTTTTCCGGTTTAGCTGGGGAAAATAAATCTTAGACAGAATGGGGTGTTGCCGGTGCCCTTCCATCTCTTCTTCCATTGCGGAATAGACGAAGTAGAGGTTCTTGACCAAATTCCGGTAAGAGTTCTTCTCAACAACGCCTTTTAAAAAGCACTTGACAAAACCAACGTTTTCCGCCATTGTGTGGGATTTTTTGGTTCCCTCACGCAATTTGGTTGCTAAATTGCTGCTCATGCTAAATTTCTTATCCCTAAAGTCTACGGAGGAGCGTACCGATCTTTTCCACGGCTTGAAAACCGCTAAAACGTTAGATTAGACTGATTTGCTGAGAATTTTCATTAAGAATTTTGAACATCGGCAGCTCTTGAGGCTAAGTCGCGGGGAAGCAAGGCAGCGACGATTTGGAATTCTAGATCGGGCTAAAACGTCGCTACAAAGCAGCCGCTAGGCTCTCCGTAAACATTTTATAATTTCTCATTTTCTGGGGATTAGGGAAATCAACCCACTAAAAAGGGCGGGTTTCCCCGCCCTGAAAGGCTAATCGATGCCTCATTGTTACCCACATTTAAAAGCTTGAATGCCAAAGCTTGAAACGATGGAATTCAGGTAGATACATCTGTATTGAAACAAGGCTTTGATAGATATCTAGAAAAATCCGCTTCAGTCAGGGGAGTGTCAAGTCCTACTGTGCTGTCTGACTAGAACCAAGACTTGCTTGAATATCCGGAGGCAGAATTACTTTGTCAACAACGTGGATGACGCCGTTGCTGGCTGGAATATTCGGCTGGATCACTTTGGCGTTGTTTATGGTGATTTCGCTGCTGGCACTATCAACCTTAACGGTAACGGGGGTACCTTCAACGGTTTTCACTTCGCCGGATTTTAGTTCGGTGGAAGAGATTTTACCTGGCACCACATGGTAGCTCAGAAGCTTAACTAGGGTTTGTTTGTTTGCTGGTTGCAGAAGTTTGTCCACAGTACCGGCTGGTAAAGCGGCGAAAGCGGCATCAGTCGGTGCAAATACCGTGTATGGCTTGTCTCCACTTAATTGGTCAGTCAAGCCTGCTGCTTGCACTGCTTTGGTGAGAGTGGTGAAGGAACCATTGCTGGCTGCTGTTTGTGCCAGTTCTCCCAGGTTTTTGTCTTCGGTTGCCGCACCATTGGCTTCAGCACCAGGGGAGGCAGTAGGAGAAACTTCAGCACTGGGTGAGGTAGTAGTTGCAGGAGCTTCAGCAACTGGTGATTCGGTTGTTGCGGTCGAATCGCTCGCCGGAGCTTGGTTCGCTGTGTTTGCACCAGGCTGACCGCCGCAAGCAGAGAGAACGACCAGGCTACCAACACCGATGACGCTGAACAACAGTTTTCCTAAACTTTTCATGAATGGCCTTTTGGTAAAGATAAATTACAGAGCTATTCACAAAAGTTAATAATAAATTGGTCAAGAGCTTCTCAGCCTATGGAGGTATTTAGAGATGCGATCGCGTCTCTCTAAGGAAAGGTATTACCAGGCTAATGCCAGCCCATCGGCGCGGGGTTCGGAAGCGGCAACCAGTACCCCGCCTTGCCGCAAGATGATCTGCCCCTTGCCAAACATTCCGGGTTCTGCACTGATTTGGATATCATGACCGCGTTCAGCGAGCGCTAAAGTGATATTCCGGGGTACCATCTGTTCTAAAAGCACTGTCTTGCCAGCGACAAACCGCCATCTCGGTGCATCCAGCGCTGTTTGGGGGTTCATCCCATAGTCTAGGAGGTTGACAACGACTTGCAGATGTCCCTGCGGTTGCATGGGTGCCCCCATGACGCCAAATGGCCCTAAAGGTTGATTGTCTTGGGTAAGAAAGCCGGGAATAATCGTGTGAAAGGGGCGTTTCGCGGCTCCCACTTGATTTGGGTGTCCCGGAGTTAGGGTGAATCCCGATGCCCGGTTTTGCAGGGCGATGCCCGTATCGGGAACCAGAATGCCGCTGCCAAAGCCACTGTAGTTAGATTGGATGAAAGATACCATCAGTTCGCCGTCAGCCGCCGCTAGATAGACGGTGCCTCCCTTGGGTAAACCAGGCTGAGCGATCGCAGCTTCTTTTCCAATCAAACAGCGTCGTTCGTCAGCATAAGCTTTGTTTAGGAGATGTTCTAGGGGCACCTCCATAAACCGAGGATCGCCAATATATTGATGTAAATCTGCAAAAGCCAGCTTCATCGCCTCAATTTGCAGATGGTAGCTAGAAACTGATTCGCGGGGGTAATCGGGTAGGGGATAACCTTCGAGAATATTCAAAGCCATTAGCGTTGCGATGCCTTGAGTATTGGGAGGAATTTCCCAGACGGTAATGTCCCGGTAGTTAGTGAAAATCGGCTGCACCCAGTCGCAGGAGTGGGTTGCCAAGTCAGATGCTGTCAAAATACCGCCGGTTTTAGCGGCAAAGTTAGCGATTTTTTCGGCAATTTCCCCTCGATAAAAGCTTTCCCCTTCAGTTTGGGCGATCGCTCTTAGGGTTTTGGCATGAAGCGGACTCCGCCAAATTTCCCCGGCGGCGGGTGCCCGATTTTCTGGAAAAAATACTTCTTTAAATGGCTGAAACTCTGGTGCAATCAGCGGCAAATAGATTGCCTCGGCTCGCTTCCACGCCCGTGCCGTCTCCGGTGACACGGGAAAACCTTCTTCAGCGTATCGAATCGCCGGGACAAATAGCTGCTCAAACGGTAGCTTTCCCCAACGCTTCCATAATTTTTGCCATCCCGACACCGCACCCGGTACGGTGACAGTCAGCCAACCCAAATCGGGAAATTGCTGCATCCCAGCAAAAGCGTCTAGATTGAGATGGTAGGGACTTTTCCCCGAAGCATTCAATCCGTGCAATTGCCCATCCCAAACTAAAGCGAAAGCGTCTGCACCGATGCCGTTGGAGGTGGGTTCTACGACAGTCAGCGCGATCGCCATCGCGATCGCGGCATCCACCGCATTTCCCCCAGCCATCAGCATTTCCATCCCAGCCAAAGCCGCCAGAGGTTGGCTAGTTGCCACAGCACCTCGCTGCCCCATCACCACTCGTCGGGCACTAAAGTAGGGATAATCGGTTAAATTTTCTGGCGGCATTGTATTTTTAAACCGGGCAATTTATAGCTGGATTAAAGCGGGAAACTCTGTACCAAAGTCGTCTGTACTGCCCCCTGTTCAGCCGGTTCGATCGTATTCATTAGAATAACCGCATTGCGTCCATTTGGGGCTAAGCGCACTTCTCTGAGCGCATATTTCATCGTATTATCGCGGTATGTATTCAGGCTGCTCAAGGTACGTCTCCGATTGTTGTAAATAATCTCAAGTTGGAGGGCAGCACGATCTGTATCCGCATTTCCTCCATACGCAACTGATGGGATATATTTTTGCCGCATTAATACCTGTAGAGGGTCTTTCTTATTCTTCACTAAAAAGGTATAAACTTCACTTCCATCTGGGTTGGTGACGCGAGAAAGAGCAGGCAGTCTTCTTCCTGCCGCTGGACGATTTAATTTTAATTTGTACCGAATTTCCGCTGTTTTTTTGAGTAATTCTGTTTCAGCGGCTTGAGTCGTTGGGCTTGAAGATTCCTGAGTATTTTCTGTTTCTATACAGCCATATTCAACGCAAGAATTTGTAGGTGCATTTACGATTTGCAATTGTGCTTTAGGCGTTTCCGTAATCGGGTTACGATAACTTTCTAGATAAATATAGTGACGACTATCAGTTGAGAAACCTGATAGTCTAAGACTGGTTTTGAAAATTTCCGCGAGTGCGTCTGAAGATATGAAAATCGTCGCAAACGCAACAAAACTCAGTGAAATTACGGGTAAACTTTTCATGGCAATTTTATTCTTTTGAATGCAGAGATTATTTGATTTTAAATTTTTACTTGAGGATTGACAATTTCTTTTAAATTAGCGAAACACTCAGTTCCTGTTAAACTGTTGCCCGCTCAGCCTAGAAGCTTCTGCACCCTAAAATTCCTTAGAGTCAACTGTAATAGATATTTCCTGGGAGGGATGCTTTTTAGTATGTTTGCTTAATAAAGCTAGGAGTTTAGAGTCAGCAAGCAAACCCCACATTGGCAACAACAAAAGCATCCTCTCTAACCCCCTATTTAAAAAAACAGCGATAGAATATCATCCGTTAGCTCTAAACACTCAAGAAAATTTCAGCATGAACTTTTTTACCTACCTGTTGCACTTAGCCGGATCGGGTGCTGGGGCTTACATTGGTGCCCGCCAAATTCGCGATCCTTTAACGCGCCCAAACGTCCTCGCCGGGTTCCAACTGGCAGAATCTGGTTCAGTTCCATTTCTGCAAGCCTTGAGCGATCGCGCCGCTGCTGAAGGCGATACGTGGCTAGCTGAAAAACTTGCCCGCCACGCCTCTGATGAAAAGCGTCACGGTCAAATTTTTGCCCAAGCGCTGAAGCGGCTGAATAAGCAAGTCATTGACTTCAAGAAAGCCGCTGAAGCTAAGCCAGAGGGTAAGCCGGATGAACGCCGCCGCAGTCCCTTTTTTGAAGCTTACTTTGAAGGATACTCCCAAGAAAGCTTGAAACCGCAGAATATTGACTGGGTGGTGTTCATGGCTAGCACGTATATCCTAGAACTGGATGCCAGCAAAGACTTCGTTCGCATGGCTAATGTGTTACCAGAGGATGAACCGAACAGCGCTAGCTTGAAAAAGGGACTCCTCAGTATCGCCCACGACGAAACCGGACACGCCGCTTATCTTTTAGAAGCGCTAAAGCGTCGCCTCCCAGATGCAGCAGTAGAAGAGATGGTGGATGCGTGGCGGACTCGCAAGGTGAATGCTTTGTTGGCAATGGTGACAAATCTGATGCAGAAAAGCGGACAGATGCCTTCTCTGGTTCAGGATGGCGTTCCCACAGAAATGTCTGAGGAAGCAGAACTAGCGGTAGCTTAACCTATTTTCTCGTTCTCTGATTTCCTGTAGGGCTTTCGCATTTAGGCGAACACTTCTGTTACACACCCTGATTTTTGAACCCGAAGACTTCGCCCTCAATCTAGCCGTGGGAAGGGCGAAGCCTTCGGAGCAACTATTGTTACAGCAAGCGTTTTTTCGCTGGAATGCGTAAGCCCCTACAATCATCAGGATGCTGTAGCGCGGTCGATTTGGTCAACTTCTCGATCTGACAGCTTGACATCGACAGCACGCACAGAGTCTTCAATGCTAGAAACTTTACTTGCGCCGGGAATAGGCACAATGGCTGGAGATTTTGCCCGCAGCCATGCTAGGACAATATTGTAGACAGAAACGCCTTTTTCTTGGGCAAGTTGAGCGATCGCATCAATATCTTCCAGTTTGCCCACGCGACGGCTACCACCCAACGGACTCCAAGGTAAAAACGTTAGTTGTTCCTTTTCGCAATACTCCAGCACTCCGTCCTCTTCCGGCTGACGATTCCAAGGATTGTACTGATTTTGTACAGAGACAATCTCAACCACATCACGGGCGCGTTTAATTTGCTCTACTGAAAAGTTAGAGACGCCGACAAACCGGATCGTTCCTTGTTCTACAGCTTCTTTGGCTGGTTTCAGCGACTCTTCAATCGTGTAATCTGTATCGGGTGCGTGGTATTGCCAAATATCTATCGGCTTTCCCCCCAAAGTCTCAAAGCTGATCCGAATTGTCTCTCGTAGATGCTTGGGGTTGCCGTTGCGCGTCCAGCTACCGTTAGGGCGCATCAGTCCGCCCTTAGTGGCAACCAGAACATTACTCTTATCACCTGAATAAGAGGAAAGCGCTTTACTAATTAAGCCTTCGTTGTGGTGCTTATCTGATTCATCTTTGCAGTAGGAATCAGCGGTATCAATCAGCGTCACGCCCAAATCGAGGGCGCGATGGATGACTTTGATGGATTCTGATTCTGGGGGTCTGCTACTTAAAGACATCGGCATTCCACCCAGTGCGATCGCGCTGATTTTGACACCTGTATGTCCTAGTTCTTTCGTTTTCATTGTTTGATTTTGCTTTCGTCTTCTACCCCTTCAATTGATTGAAGATTGCCGGATGGAAATCGTCTGTCTGACGGTTAGTTCTCAACAAGCGATCGCAAATTCTGTTGGTCAACACCTTGCAAGGACACAGCATTAGCGTGTCCATACGTCTAAAAGGGCAATTCTAACTCGACGCACTCGTATAAAATCGCAACGCAAACCGCCAGAAAACCCGCGAAGCGAATAATAGCGCCAACGCCAGAATTCCCGCACTCACTATCCAACCCACCTCGACGCGCCCCAGCATCGCCTCCGCTGGGATAGTCGTTAAAAACGCTACTGGCACTATGAAAGTAAAGAAAAAACGGTAAGCCGCGGGATAAGCAACCATTGGGTATCGCCCAGCTTCTAAAAAGCCTCTGAGTACCTCAGTGACGTTGTAGATTTTCACAAACCAGATGCTAGTCGCCCCCAGCATAAACCACAGGCTGTACAGAATTGCGAAACCGAATAGTAGCGGTATCGTACTTAAGAAATAGTCGCTGATTCTCAAACCCAACCGCGCCCCAGCATAGCCAATCAGCACCCCTCCAAAGACTAAATCTGGCAGTCCCCAAGGAGAAAAGGCGCGGGTAGAAAGCCAAAATTGGCTGCTGATTGGCTTCAGCAGCACAAAGTCTAATGTCCCTTGCTGAACCTGATCGACAATCCGGTTTAAATTAGGCACCAAAAAGCTATTAGAAAAGCCTTGCAGGATCGTAAAAACTCCCAACACAACCAAAGCTTCCTCCCATTTCCACCCTTCAAAGGTGTAACCATTGCGGTAAAACAAGGACAACCCAAACATACTACCGGCTAGGTTTCCCAAACTACTGAGTGCTGCTAGAACAAAATTAACCCGGTATTCAAGTTCGGCAGCGATCGCTGTACTCCAAAATAGCTTTAGTACCCGTAGATATCGTTGCATCTTCTCAAGGTTGCAAGGTGTGCCAATTTGAAAGTAACGCGATTTGCGGATAGCAACACGGCGAAAGCGATCGCACTCTTCCCCTCTTTCTTCCTACGCCCCCATCCCCGAATATTGTTTTAATCCCCGCCGCCACATCCAACGATTCCAGACAAAAAACAGCAAGCACCAGCCGAACATTGCCAACAAACCCCGCCCTAAATCCACTGGCAACCCTACCAACAACGCCGCCGGGAAATGCACCAGATAGGGAAATGGCGTCCACAGAACCACCTCACGCACCGCTGGCGGAAAAACTTCTAGGGGTGCCACAACGCCAGAAAGAAACAGATACAGCAGAAACCAGAATTGTTCGATGGCGCTAGCGCGTTCCGTCCAAAAAGCGAACAGAGCAAACGTGTATTGGATGAGAAAGCGGAGAGTGAAGGCGATCGCTAACACCCCGAAAAATAATAAAATTGTCCCCACACTCGGCAACCAAAGAGCCTTCGGGTAGAGAGTGAAAAACAAGATTATCAACCCCGCAATGAACGGTAAACGGGCAAGGCGTTCGGAAAGATGAGAAGCGACATGATGCCACACCGGGTCTAAGGGTTGCAGCAGTCGAGAAGACAACGTCCCTTGTACCACCTGCTTCTCAAATTCCCAAATCACCCAAACAACCGTAAACTGCCTAACCAGAAAAGCTGCAATGAAATAGCGGGCAAAATCTACTGGCGACAGTCCAAATTGTCCACCTTGCGATGCTGCTTCCATCCAAATCCCCATCAAGATGAAGGGCACAGAACCCGATAGCGCCCACAAAAATAGTTCTGCCCGATACTCCAGCATATGAGCGTAATAAGCTATCAGCAAAGTTTTGGCGGTTCTAATTGCTGAACTCATACAACGACTCCTGCACGAAACACCTGACCGATTACTTCTTCAATCGGCGGGTCAGTCACCGCCAAATCCAATACATCCATTTCCGCCAAAATTTTAGCGACTGTGCGCGTCAGTGCCTCCCGCCGCACCAGCAACCGCACCACTTGACCTTCTACCGCTTTGATTTCACCATAAGACTTTAAAGATGCCAAACTTCCCCTTTCTACATCATTTTTCGGTAGCGGATGCGCCAACTCTACTTTCACCTCGCGGTAGGGGGCAAAGCGGTCTAGGAGTCCATCCAAACTACCATCATAAATTAGCTGACCTTGATGAATCAGTAGCACCCGCTGACACAAAGCCGTGATATCTGCCATGTAGTGGCTGGTTAAGAGAATCGTCGCTCCATAGAGCTGATTGTACTCCCGCAAAAATTCCCGCACCCCCACCTGAGCATTGATATCCAGCCCCAGCGTCGGCTCATCCAAAAACAGTACCTTAGGCTGGTGGAGGAGAGCGGCTAGCAACTCAGCCTTCATTCGTTCCCCTAGAGAAAGTTTCCGCACCGGCTGATTCAGCTTGCCTTGCAGTGAAAGCATCTCCGTTAGTTCCCCCACCATGCGCCGAAACTCTTTGTCGGAGATGTTATAAACAGCGGCGTTTATCCTCAGCGAGTCCATCGCTGGCAAGTCCCAGAGCAACTGCTGCTTTTGCCCCATCACCAGCGTAATTTGTTTCAAAAAAGACGCCTGACGCTGGAAAGGAACCTGTCCCGCCACTCTTACATTCCCTGCGGAGGGATGGATTAACCCCGTGAGCATCTTCAGAGTCGTCGTTTTTCCCGCGCCATTGGCACCTAAAAACCCCACTACTTCCCCCGGTTCAATCTCGAAGGAGACATCTTGAACCGCCTTTACCTCGCGGTAGGTGCGGCGCAGAAAGTGCTGTAATGTCCCCTTAAGTCCGGGTTCTTTGACCGCCACTGGGTAGACTTTGCTCAGTTTCTCAGCCGAGACAATAGGCATTGCAATTAGCTTTTTCTATAAATCTAACTTGATACTCTAAAAAGCGGCTGGATGTCCCTATCCAATGGCAAGACTTTAATGGGTATCCAACATGACTCTCAATTCCAGCCTGAGCTTTTCCAATACCAAGGTATTTACGTTTTTGTCTATCTGCCTCATAAACTGCAACTGGGAGTTGCACAGGTCTAGGATTTGCAGATGACTGGGGGTTTCAGATGGATGATATCAACGAAATAGGGCAGAGGTATCCCCTGCCCTAGATAGCGCCGCCTCTCATTAACTTACGGACTATGCATAAACTCGACCGTTGAGATAATAGTCTCGCGTACCCTTGGCGTTGATAGCTTCTCCCAACCGATTTAAAGCATGGACGTAAGCTGCTGTTCGCATTGGAATGGCTAGTTCCTGAGAAATTGCCCAAATTTTCTCAGTTTCTTCGACCATTTTTTCCATTAAGCGTTGATTGACTTCTTTGAGCGTCCAATAAAGTCCGCTGCGATTTTGTACCCATTCAAAGTAGCTGACTGTAACGCCGCCCGCATTAACTAAAATATCGGGAAAGACGTAAATTCCCCGTTCTTCCAAAATTCTGTCAGCGGCTGAACTAACCGGGCCGTTAGCAACTTCAAAGATATACTTTGCTTTGATATCCTTGACATTCGCCTCATTAATTTGATTTTCTAAGGCGGCGGGAATCAAGACATCCACATCTAAAGCTAAAAGTTCCTCATTGCTGATGACTTCGTGTTCATCCATGTGGCAAACGGTGTCTTGGCAGTAGAGGGCTTTAATACCTCTGCTGGAGACTTTATATTGCCGAATACTGGGAATATCTAAACCTTTTTTGGAATAGACACCACCTTGGGAATCGCTAACCGCAACAACTTTATATCCAGCTTTGTAGAGTAATTCTGCTATCTCTGCACCAGCATTCCCAAATCCCTGAACGGCTACGGTTGTCTCTTGAGGGAGTCGGTCAACTTTGCTCATGATGCTTTCAATCACAAAGAAAGCACCCATAGCAGTAGCAGTATCTCTACCTAAACTACCCCCCATCGTTAACGGTTTGCCGGTGACAACGGCTGGAGTAATTTGACGGCGGATAATACTGTATTGATCCATCATCCAACCCATAATCATGGGATTGGTGTATACGTCGGGTGCTGGAATATCCACGTCAGGGCCAATAAAGTCTGCGATCGCATCCACATAACCCCGACTCAACCGTTCTAACTCCATCTTCGAGAGTTCTTTCGGATTCAGCGTAATTCCCCCTTTCGCTCCGCCAAACGGTAAATTTAATACCGCACACTTAAAAGTCATCCAAAAGGCTAAGGATTGCACTTCATCCATTGAAACATTGGGGTGATAGCGTACCCCTCCTTTAGTCGGCCCTCTGGTATCATCGTAACGGACACGATAGCCCTGAAAAATCCTCAAAGTGCCGTTATCCATCCGGACAGGAATTGAAACGGCTAAACTGGCTTTTGGATATTTTAAGTGTTCGGCTGCATCGTCGGAAATAGAAACAAATTTTAGGGCTTGTTCTAATCTTTGGCTAGCATCAGCAAATAATGAGTCTGACATCCCACGATTCCTCCTGTTGCACGATCAAGCTGGTATGCAAATACAAATTTCACTTTAAGAAAAGCAGAATGGTGCAAATTAAGATAACTCTTGAGGACTGAAAGTAAAAAGTTAACTGGTATGAAGCATAACCAATTACCCATTACAAACCCTACAAGTAATGTTTAATTACACCACCTGCTTCAGTAGATTCTCGCAATAGAAAACGATTGCTTTGGCTAGGGTTCTTAATTAAGTAGGCAAAAACCGAACCCCCTCTAAACCTATTTTTCAATAGGGAATTTTGCGAGTTGCTCATCGTCGAGTTTCTCAGCAAAGTGAGGATTTTTTGTTTATTTTTACCGACTTAATAAGTGTGCGCGTCGCACGTATTGCAATTAATTTTCTTTCTTGGAAGACGCTTAACTTTCCCTACCAACATTAAAACATAAAAAAAACTGTATTATATGTAACATTTTAAGAATAAGCGACACAATTCCGGTTTAAGTGGAGTTTGGGACAGCGGATGAGGGGGGATGACCCATCAGCGCGATCGCTGTTTATGAAATATCTTGGAAATTAGTGGCAAGCTCTCTAAAGCAGTGTGAAACTGTAAACAGAGGAAATAATTCTCGTCTGCCCTGATGTCAAGCAATCAGTTCTTGTGTCGGCTGAATTCTTATGATTGAAATCTTAGCCGCACTCTCTGCATCTGCGGCGGCAGGAATGAGAGTAGCTCTTCCCTTGCTGGTGATTGGTCTATTGCATAGTACCAATCTCTGGTCAAGCGTGCCCCTACTGTCGCGCTTTCCTCCTCCTGTGGTTTTAGGAGTGCTAACCAGCTGGTCGTTATTTGAGCTGTTCGCCTCGAAAAAGCTGTTGGGTCAGCGCGTACTGCAACTGATCCAGCTACTTTTCAGCCCAATTGTCGGAGCGATTATGGGCGTTGCCGTTGCCCAAATTGCTGGCGCTTCCACTGGGCTTCTCTGGATAGTTGCTGTGGTGGGCAGCTTATTAGCGTTCGTCCTCCAGCTAGTTCAGGTCGGCTGGTTCTATCGCTTGCGGCGTTTACCGCTGTGGGTCGTCTTTTTGCAAGATGTTCTGTGCGTTGTCTTGGTCGTCTTCGCTTTCGATGCGCCCAAACATGGAGGACTCATCGCCTTACTCTTGTTGTGGCTAGCTATTCGCAGCTCCAAGGAATGGTATCGCTGGTATCGAGGACAAAAACGCTCTAAGGGGCACTATCAGCAACCCGATTAAAGGAAAGCAAAAGTAAAAAGGCAAAAGAAAGGATTGTTTGTTTTTAGTTTGGCTTTTTTACTTTTTTATTTTATTTTTAGTTTTTACATTAGCCCAACAAAGTGTAGAGGCCCGCGACCGCTAATTAACTCGATTACCAAGGCAAGAAAGCCCAGCATTGCCAGACGTCCGTTCCAGACTTCTGCTGCTGTGGTCATGCCCCACTCCCAGCGCTCTTGGGGATACATTTTGACTTTCTTTTTGAGCTGTGTGACTTGGGATAGCTTCAAGCTGGGGGCGTCGAGAGCATCAATCACCAAAGTCGCCATTGCTTCAATAAAGCGGGGATGAGTATCTAATGCTGGCACGCGGCGGAAGTCGTGGATGCCAGATTCTTCTGCCAGTTCGCGGTACTCGATGTCAATTTCTTGTAAGGTTTCGATATGCTCGGAGACAAAGCTAATCGGTACAACTAACAAATTTTCGACTCCCTTGGCCCCCAGTTCTTTTAGGGCGTCTTCGGTATAGGGTTTAAGCCACTCGACTGGCCCGACTCGGCTTTGATAAGCCAAGGTGTGGGAATTGGGTCGATTGAGGGTCTGCATAATTAGAGCGGTGCAGTCCTCAATTTCTCTTTGATAGGGATCTCCGGCTTCTTCAACGTAGCTGACAGGAACACCGTGAGCGCTAAAAAAGAGATGAACTTGGTCGGGATTGGGAAATTGGCCCAGTTCTTGGGAAATCAACTCAGCCATTGCTTGCAGGTAGCTGGGTTGGTGATACCAGGAGGGAATGACGGTGTATTCGATTCGGCTCAGTGCTGGGTCTTCCTGCCACAGTCTTTCTAAAAGGCGGAAGCTGGAACCGCTGGTACTGATGGAAAATTGAGGATAGAGGGGGAGAATTACCAGGTGTTCTATGGCGTCGCGTTTGATGCGGGCGATCGCTTCTTCTGTAAAGGGATACCAGTAACGCATCCCGATGTAAATATTCGCTTCTTGTCCTTGTTGCTGCAATTTTGCCTGAAGCGCTTCTGCTTGGGCTTCTGTAATCCGCCGCAGTGGGGAGCCGCCCCCGATTTCCCGATAGTTTTCTTGGGATTTTTTGGTTCTTAAGGTGGAAATCAGCCACGCTAAGGGTTTCTGTAGCCCAGAAAAGGGTATGCGAATAATCTCTGGGTCGGAAAACAGATTAAACAGAAAAGGCCCAACATCCTCTAAATCATCCGGCCCACCCAGATTTAGTAGCAAAACTCCTACACGACCCATAGCGGTTACAGTTTCCAAATCTTTCATTTTCGTTACTGATTTTAACAATAATATTCTTTTAAAGGTTCGGGTCTGCAATAAGAGATACAGATTTTAACTACGGGTGGAGTAGGGGCTACTATTTTAAGGACTTGGAGTTATCAACACCAGTGGCTGTATGATGCGATCGCTCGTTTAGCTGCTGTGAGTGTAGGCGGGGAAGCAAGATTTCGTCAACTACCTTTGCAAGGGTTAACGATCGATTCAGAAACGTGCTGCTATGCATGAAATGGAACCCGATCGATTGCGGCAAATTCTCCAAGAAGTTTACCGGGTACTAAAACCGGGAGGTATCTTTGCCTTGGTCGATTTTCATCGTCCCACAAATCCGCTATTTTGGCCTCCAATCTCCCTATTTTTGTGGCTGTTTGAAACAGAAACCGCTTGGCAGCTGTTAAAGACGGATTTGGCTGGGTTGTTGCAGGAGATTGGGTTTAATCTGGTGGAAGAACCGACTCTCCATGCAGGTGGAAGTTTGCAGGTGATTCACGCCCAGAAATAAACTACTCCAGAACGCACCAGAAACAGAGCCAGGGGGAAGCAGCGCCTCTACTCTGCATTCCCAGATACACGAATTAGCTGCAAATGAGACGCCTTCTCTTGCCTCACAAGCAGCTAATCGCCACTAGAAAATCAAGGAAATATATTACAGATGAAAAGCGAAACAATTGAGCTGTTGTCAAACCGGGAGTTAGATAAAATGCGCCAGGCTGGACGCTTGGCGGCTGAACTCCTCAACCATCTAGAACCGATGGTCAAGCCAGGAGTCAGTACCCTAGAAATCAACGATGAAGCCGAACGCTGGACTTTGGCTCACAAAGCGAAAAGCGCCCCGCTGGGCTACAAGGGATTTCCCAAGTCTCTTTGCACCAGTATCAACGAAGTGGTCTGTCACGGCATCCCCAGCGCTAAACAGGTTCTCAAAGAAGGAGACATCATTAACATTGATGTGACGCCGCTGGTGGATGGCTACCACGGCGATACCTCTAAGACGTTTTTTGTCGGGAAGCCCTCACCCATCGCGAAAAAGTTGGTTGAGGTGACGCTGGAGTGCCTAAACAGAGGAATTGCTGAAGTCAAGCCGGGGGCGCGGATTGGCGATATTGGGGCAGCGATTCAAGCGTACGCTGAAGGAGAAGGTTTTTCTGTGGTGCGGAACTTCGCGGGACACGGTGTTCACCGCATTTTCCATACTGCACCAGAGATCCTCCATTATGGTAGACGCGGAACCGGGAAGCGTCTGAGACCAGGCATGGTTTTTACGATTGAACCGATGATTAATGAGGGAACTTGGGAAGTCGAGCTTCTCGACGATGGGTGGACGGCTGTCACACTCGATCGCAAGCTCTCCGCTCAGTTTGAGCATACGGTGGCTGTTACTGAGGAAGGCGTCGAAATCCTTACCCAAGCTTAAGATTAGCGGTTCCCCGATCAAAGGTTGCTTTGTCGGGATCGAGAAATTGCTGGGAATTTATCAGGAGCGTAGATGCACCAGGTTTTAGTTAAAAAATCTAAAATTGTTTGGCTTCTACCCAATTCTTCGCCGCAGTACCTTTGGGAGGATAAATTCATGGAAATCCCTGAGGTGAAAGCATCCCCCGGCTTATAGCCGTGGGGAGTTTCAACGGCGTTGTTTTTGTAATTCAGCAACTTGTGCTTCTAGTTTGTTGATACGCTGCTTGAGTTCGATTACCAGAGTGGCTAGGCGGTCAAACATGGGGTCTGCTGAGGCTGGTCGATTGCCTCTAGGGGCGATAGGAGGCGCTGGTTTTGTTGAGCCGGTTCTTCCAGAGGGGGACTGGTTCTGTCCTTGTAACTGCGACTGTAGCTGATTTATTTGCGATCGCAATTGATAAGTTTCGGATTCCAATCTAGAAATCCGCGATTCTAAGTAAGATGACTCTTGCGCCAGTGTTTGTTTGGGCAGCAAGGCGATTCCCAACATGATGGCAAGGCAAAGCAACTCCATTTTTCTGAACATACATTATCGATCCTCCTAGGGAGGACAATGCGTGTGTTGGTAATTTCATGGGGCACTCAGCGATCGCTTTCACCAAGCGATCGCCCTAAATTAAATCAGAACAAGCAGGCTGTGTGGGTGTATCGATTGATTCAGGCGCTTGGACTTTCGTCTTTCTAATTTTTGATTTTTTGCTTTGCGTCCAGCTACAGATATCACGGGCTAGCTGTTTCCCATTGACTGCACAGTTAGAAGCTTTTTTGGTAAACTCTTCTACCGATGTAGTCGGGTCGCCCGGTCGAGATTTCACAAGACCATGAGCGCATTCATTCCGGTCGTAGCTCCAGAGCCTCACAGCATCAATCAAATCTTCCCTAGTTTTATACGGAACTTTCTCATCCCGTCTTTTCCATTCCTGAATCAATCTTCCTAGGAAAGTTTCTTTATTTGTAAACTGATGAGTTTCACCGGATTCTTTCAGTCTAACAACTAAGTAACTGAGAAGCCGATCTGAAATGATGCTTTCCGCAATCATAATTGATTCCAGGAAAAACTCTTTTTGAATTGCCTCTTCCATGCGCTCAAAGGCAAACTTATAGGATTGAAATTTGATGATATTTTTGGTTGTTTCAGTTTTCATCCTATTAACCTTTGCGAGAGTCCGCAGTATGGCACCTAGAACAGATCAGCCAAATTATTCAAAATTCAGGTTGTGTACTCAGCGTTAATCTTCACATAGTCATAACTCAAGTCGCAGCCCCAGGCGACACCAGAACCCGAACCATTCCCGATGCTCAGCGCGATCGCAACGGTCTGATCTTTAAAATCAGTCGGCGATGCAGGACGACTAAACGCAACAGGTTCACCCGACTCTACTTGCATTAAGTCATTGCTGGAATCAGTGCTGAGAACCTCTTTTGCCGACGCCGACGCCGCTTGTTTTAAATAAGCACTCGCCGCCGCCCGATCGAAGGGCAACGGTTGACCATTTTCCATCAATAAGAAGTCCCCTAGCTGAATGTGGAGATGTTCTTGATCGAATAGCACTCCGGAACGACCCGCCGCTGCGGCAATTCGTCCCCAGTTGGGATCGCGCCCAAACACGGCTGACTTGACTAAGGATGAACCGACAACGGTTTTGGCAACCTGACGGGCAGCTTTTTCATCAGATGCGCCGGTAACTTGCACTTCAATTAAGCAGGTAGCCCCTTCGCCATCACGGGCGATCGCTTTCGCTAAATATTGGCAAACTTCAGTCAGCATCGCCTCTAATTTCTCGGCGTCTGGTCCCATCTCGGTAATCGCTGGGGTGCGAGATTCCCCATTTGCTAAGGCGATCAGCGTATCGTTGGTACTGGTATCGCCATCTACGGTAATTTGGTTGAAACTTTGGTCAGCGGCTCGACTTACCATTTTTTGCCAGAGAGAAGGAGCAACCGCCGCATCGCAAGTGACAAAAGCTAGCATCGTCGCCATGTTGGGATGAATCATCCCAGATCCCTTTGCCATACCGCCGATTCGCACCGGGCGATCGCCAAAAGTGGTCTCTAACGCAATTGATTTCGTCACTAAATCGGTAGTGACGATCGCTTGTGCTGCTGCATCGCCGCCGGTTTCAGAAGCGGCGGCGACCAATTTAGGAATCCCATCTCGCAGGGCATCCATCTTAATTCGTTGCCCAATGACGCCCGTAGATGCCAACAAGATAGAGTCAGAGGAGATATTCAGTATTTGAGCCAACATCTGAGCGCTTTCAATCGCGTCAATCCAACCTTGGGAACCCGTGGCGGCGTTGGCTTGCCCAGCGTTGCAGAGAATTGCGTGGGCGCTGTGTTTGGTAGAGAGGTGCTGACGGCAATAATCGACACAGGCAGCGCGTACTTGACTGGTGGTGAAGACGCCTGCTGCGATCGCTTCTACCTCTGAATAAATTAGCGCTAAATCCGGTAAGCCTGAAGGCTTTAGTCCGGCGGCGATTCCAGCCGCCCGATACCCTCTAGGAGCCGTTACTCCACCACTAATGATTTGCCAGTTTGTCATCACTCCCCCTGAAAGATAAATGATGCAAATTTTAGCAATTCTCAGGGCTGCGGTGAGTGTTACTGAGTCATAAATTAAATTGGATGCGATCGCGTACAGCCCTTTGGGCATGAAAACAGCAAAGCGAGGCGTTAGCCTAGCGCCCAAAAAGTCAGTTCGCGTTGTGGATGTTCTCTACAGTTCACTCCCGTTCTACGCGAGCGATTGGGAAGAAGCGATCGCGTCCCCAGCAGCGCTGTCGGGTTTCGGAAGTTTGCGACTGGCACAGGTTTTCGCGGATCGGATTGCTAAAAATGGTGGTGAGTCTTTTAGGCTTGTAAGAACTAATCGTCCATCAGGCGAGGAGCATCTTATCTCAAGCAAGCGGAAGTTCAGAAGCGATCGCTTGACCTTAATATCCTCTAATCTGTAAGCCTTAATACTTCAATTCTTCACCCGATAATGAAGCAATAAGACACCAGTTGCATAGATTTTGCTGTCCGTGAGTTCTAAAGCGGTTTGCTTGATGACTCCAGAAAAAAGTGGAATGCCCGAACCGAATAGTACCGGACTCAACTTCAGGATGATCTCGTCAATCAAGTTTTCGCCAAGAAGCATTGTCGCTAAATCCGCGCCACCGCAAAGGTAGATGTCTTTGCCGGTTTCATTTTTCAATTTCCTGACCAATTCAGTAATATTGTCCGAAACGAGTTCAACATTCTCATCGGGGCTTTCCTTCATCGTCCGCGAGAAAACGTACTGCTTCATCGCTGGATAAGGATTAGTCACGCTGAGCTTCAGTCCGAACTCGTATGTCCTGCGTCCCATTAAAACAACATCAAACTGCTTGAGCGATTCGAGATAATCGGTTATGTGTTCGCCTTCCGAAGGAAAACCATCAATTGTGTGGTCTTCGTGGGCAATAAACCCATCAATGGTACAACCTACGTAATATTTTAGTTTTCGCATACAGCAATTCTGGTTTGGATGCAGTCCAGTTTTACCCCACCCCGGCTCTTCCCTGCAAGCAAAGAGAGAGTTGGGGGTGAGGTTTCGAGCTGCAAGACTCTCCAAAACTCTTGAAACCTTTGAAAAGCCGTTCGTTAGGCTTGTGTGGGAGCGAAACCCAACCAAAAACTGGCTGCTCGCTTCACATTGTAATCTACCAAAATCACCAGTCTGTCTGCTGCATTAGGCGGAAATAGAAGATGACTTTAGCTCTCCCGATAGGCTAGAGGGATCAATGCATTCAGCATCAGCGATCGCCTCAAGTTGAGGAAATTTGATAACCCTGATTAAATCGGTTAAATAAGCAAAACTTAATTAGGCTGTTTATTCGGTCGAGCGATGACATCCAAGGAAATTTCTATGATTACCATTGGATTTTTCATTAACAAGTCTGCCTGATGTATGCAATTTGAGCGATCGCGCTGCCTTGAATTAGGTTTTAGCTCAAATTCAGGAGTTTAGATAATCACCCGTTAATCAGCCTATTGGTTTAGCTGATTATGGCGTCTAATCTAAAGAAAAAATTTATAAATACCATTGAAGATTCCACTGATAAGTAACGCTTTTTAGCTAGGCGCTCACTAATCAAGGTGATATATTTACCTTTAACGCAGAGGAAAAGCAGCGTTACCTGACGCAAAGAAGCTAGCGCGACCAACCTCAGCAAATTTTTCAAAAGCTAATTGTCGTAAATCTATCACTAGGTTCGCGACTTGGTTGTAGCAAACAACCGTCAATTTTAGTGCATTAAACCTTTGACCCTTCTAGGAAATCGGTTTGTTATGCCTCTAATTGGCATGGCTTTTGCGTTCAAAAAGCGTTCTTTTAATTAAGATAGCTCTTCCGTTCAAAATACTAAACCAGATTGTAGGAAGGAGACTTTATGAGCGAATTTTCTAAACTTTCACGCCGCAAATTTATCCTAACTGCTGGAGCATCCGCAATGGGGTCTTTATTGCTCAAAGGCTGTTTAGGAAATCCCCCAGAATTCAGCAACAGAACGCAAGCACAGACAACGCCTGCCGCTAACATTAGCCCAGACCAGGCTCCGGAAACCACCAAAGTAAAACTAGGATATATCCCAATTGTAGAAGCGGCTCCTTTTATTATTGCTCAAGAAAAAGGCTTCTTTGCCAAGTATGGCATGACTGGAGTTGAGCTTTCCAAGCAAGCTTCCTGGGGTTCTATGCGGGATAACACCGAAATAGGTTCAGCGGGTGGCGGCGTTGATGGTGGTCAATATCAGATGCCAATGCCGCATCTCATTACTGAAGGCTTAATCACCAAAGGTAATCAGAAAATTCCCATGTACGTGCTGGCTCAGTTGATTACTCATGGAAATGGAATCGCGATTGCTAGCAAGCATCTCGGAAAAGGTCTTGAGTTAAAAATGGACAAAGCGACGGCATTTTTTGACGGCCTAAAATCCGCAAAAACTCCTTTTACCGCTGCTTATACTTTTTCACAAGTTAATCAGGATTTCTGGATTCGCTACTGGTTAGCAGGAAACGGCATCGATCCAGATACGGAAGTTAAATTAATTCCCGTACCCTCTGCTCAAACTGTTGCCAATATGAAGACGGGAACGATGGATGCTTTCAGTACAGGCGACCCCTGGCCTTATCGAATTGTTAAAGATAAGATTGGCTTCATTTCAGCATTGACAGCGGAAATTTGGAAGTGCCACCCAGAAGAATACTTTGCTATGAAAGCAGAGTGGGTTGACAAGAATCCCAAAGCTACCAAAGCACTTTTGAAAGGTCTGATGGAAGCACAGCAGTGGTTAGATAATTTTGACAACCGGAAAGAAGCCGCTGAAATCCTTGGCGAACGAAATTATTTTAATCTTCCATCCGAAATTTTAGCCGAACCATTTCAGGGGAAATATGACATGGGCGATGGTCGTGTCATTGATGATAAATCAATGGCATCTCTTTACTGGAAAGATGAAAAAGGAAGTGTTTCTTATCCTTATAAGAGCCACGATCTTTGGTTTATCACAGAAAGCGTCCGCTGGGGATTTTTGCCTGAATCTGCATTGACAAATGCTAAAGCCCTTATTGATAAAGTCAATCGGGAAGACATTTGGCGAGAAGCTGCCAAAGAAGCCGGAATTTCTGCTGCCGACATTCCTACAAGTACGTCTCGTGGCGTTGAAGAATTTTTTGATGGTGTCAAGTTTGACCCAGAGAATCCCACAGCTTACCTGCAACAACTGAAAATCAAAAAGGTGAAAGCTTAGTCGGTTGTCAGCAGTTAGTTGATAACAAATAACGGACAACAGACAGCAACCAATAGACCAACAACCCCTTAGTCAATTAGTAAAGTTTAGGAGAACCCTGTCCATGACAACGCTACAAAGACGCCCTGCAACTGCTTCCCAGAACACCTGGTTATCCCGTCTGAACAAACAATTTCCTGACCTGATACCGCCAATTATTGCGATCGCTATCTTCCTCGGCGCGTGGCAGCTGTTTTCTTGGACTCCAGGTGCAACGCTACCAGGGCCAATACAGGTTGTCAAAGATACTTGGATACTAATTTTCTGGCCTTTTTATGACCGAGGCGGTACGGACAAAGGTTTGTTTTGGCAGATTCTCGCTAGTTTACAACGAGTCGCTATTAGTTACTCCTTAGCAGCGATTATTGGTATTGCCTTGGGCATCTTGATTGGTACAAATAAAATGATGTCCAAAGCTTTAGATCCCATCTTCCAGTTATTGCGAACCGTACCGCCTCTAGCTTGGGTGCCAATTTCTTTGGCAGCATTGCGCCAAAACGAACCAGCCGCCCTTTTCGTAATTTTTATCACCGCTATTTGGCCTATCTTGATTAATACAGCGGTAGGAGTGAAGCAAATCCCCCAAGATTACAACAACGTCGCCAAAGTTTTGCAGCTTTCACGGAAAGAATACTTCTTCAATATTCTCATTCCTGCTGCTTTACCCTACATTTTCACAGGTTTGAGAATTGCAATCGGTTTGGCTTGGTTGGCAATTATCGCAGCAGAAATTGTGATGTCCGGGATTGTCGGGATTGGCTTCTTTATCTGGGAAGCTTATCAGAATAACGCAGTTAGCGAAGTTATCTTGGCTTTAATCTACATCGGTGTTGTTGGTCTGCTGCTAGATAAAGCGATGGGTTGGATCGAAACGCGGATTTTACCCGAAGGACAGAAGTAGGGACTGGGTAATGGGTAAAAAGCGCCTACTTACTACCTATTACCTACTACCAATCACCCGTTAGTCATCACCAATTACCAATTACCAATCACCAACTACCATGAGCGTTTTTGTTGCCGTTGACCAAATTGATAAAGTTTTTTCGTTAACCGGAGGTGGCACCTATGTCGCCCTCAAAGGAATTGACCTCCAGATAAAAAAGGGAGAATTTGTCTCTCTGATTGGACACTCCGGTTGTGGTAAATCCACTTTGTTAAACATGGTGGCGGGTTTGGATTTGCCAACTGAAGGTGTAGTGACGCTGGAAGGGCAACGCATTACTAAACCTGGCCCTGACCGGATGGTAGTATTCCAAAATTATTCGCTATTGCCTTGGCGCACAGTACGGGAAAATATTGCGTTAGCTGTAAACTCGGTGATGAAAGATTTGCCAGCCGGGGAACGCAAAGCAATCGTTGAGCAGCATATCGATATGGTAGGGTTGCGTCATGCTGCCGATAAACCACCCGCTCAATTATCGGGTGGAATGAAACAAAGGGTAGCGATCGCACGCGCCCTTGCTATTCGGCCCAAGTTACTGCTACTAGATGAACCGTTTGGTGCATTAGATGCACTGACGCGGGGTAACTTGCAAGAACAGCTGATGAAAATTTGCGAAGAAAACCAAGTTACCGCCGTCATGGTGACTCACGATGTCGATGAAGCGGTGCTGTTATCTGACCGAATTGTAATGCTGACCAATGGGCCAGAATCCAAAATCGGTCAAATTCTGGAAGTTGATATTCCCCGACCCCGGAAGCGGATGGAAGTAGTAGAACATCCCAGCTACTACAGCTTGCGAAGTGAGATGATTTACTTCCTCAATCAGCAGAAACGGATTAAGAAAATTCGGGCGAGGAAGACGACCGCGATCGCTCGTCATGGTCTAGAAAAAGTTAATCTCGATATTGGCTTCTTACCGCTAACCGCTTGTGCGCCTCTAGCTGTCGCTAAAGAAAAAGGTTTCTTTACCAAGCATGGACTTGATGAAGTCAACCTGATGCGTGAAACCAGCTGGCGGGGAATCACCGACGGCATGACTGGCGGATATTTAGATGCCGCCCAGATGCCCTCCGGAATGCCTCTCTGGTTAACTCTGGGAGGTCATGAAAACCGCTCCGTTCCGGTCGTCACCTCCCTGACCATGACCCGCAACGGCAACGCCATCACCCTTGCCAAGCACTTCTACGAGGAAGGCGTGTACACCTTATCTGATTTTAAAGATTACCTGCGTCGCACCCCCGATCGTCAGCACCGGATGGGAATGGTGCATCCCAGTTCCATGCACAATTTGCTGCTGCGTTATTGGCTGGCAGCTGGTGGCATTGACCCTGACCGCGACGTATCCCTGAAGACCATCCCTCCCGCTCAAATGGTGGTAGATTTGCAAGCCGGAACGATTGACGGTTACTGCGTCGGGGAACCTTGGAACCTCCGCGCCGCCGAGGAAGAAATTGGCTTTACTATTGCGACAGACTTAGAAATTTGGCTGGGACACCCAGGCAAAGTTCTAGGAGTGCGGGAAGACTGGGCAGCAGCTTATCCGAACACCCACATTGCCTTAGTTAAAGCTCTCTTAGAGGCTTGCAAATACTGTGCAGATATGGCTAATGCCCAAGAAATTCGGGAGATTTTGGCGCGACGGGAGTATGTAAGCACCGATTTGGCTTACATCCAGATGGGAGAACCAAACTACTCTGCCTGTAGCTTAGAGCATCCCATGCGCGAGTATGCCCATCACCAGTTTTACGGTGAAGGTGGTGTCAACCGTCCCAGTCGTACTGAGCAACTTTGGATTATGACACAGCTAGCGCGTTGGGGCGATACTCCTTTCCCCAGAAATTGGGTAGAAATCCTGGAACGAGTCTGTCGAGTTGGTGCGTTCAGTACAGCAGCGCGAGAACTGGGTCTTGACATTAGTTACACTCGCGGCGCAATTCAACTTTTTGACGGCACTCCGTTTAACGCCGATGACCCAATTTCCTACCTCAACAGTCTGGCAATTAAGCAGGACTTTTCAGTTGCGGAAGTTGTCATCGATTCCAGGACAAAGACGGCAGCTTAATTAATAGAAACCCCAGCGAAGGTCATTCGCGGCTATACAAACTCTTGTCCGCCTGCGTGGATTGAATTTGAAACCCACTTTTGTAGAGTTTTGCCTGTGTAGCCGCGATTAGAAATCCCCTAGTTTTGCTCCCACAGTTTATTTACTCCTTCTACAGCCATGCAAGCTTTTAACTTTCAAACCTCAAATTCTTTAACTCAAAACTCAACACTCAACACTCAAAAATCCCCTAGTTCACCGTTTTTGGTGATTGAGAACGTATCCAAAGTTTATCCAACACCAAAAGGTCCTTACACGGTGCTGGAAGACGTTAACCTTACCGTACAGCAAGGCGAGTTTATCTGCCTCATCGGTCACTCTGGCTGTGGTAAATCGACACTGCTCAACATGGTGTCGGGTTTCAATACGCCCAGCAGTGGCGAGGTGCGGGTTGGCTCGAAGCGCATCACCCAGCCAGGGCCAGACCGCATGGTAGTATTCCAGAATTACGCTTTGTTACCTTGGCGGACTGCGTTTGAAAACATTTACCTGGCGGTTAACGCAGTTTATCCTAATAAGCCGGAAGCTGAAAAAAGGGCAATAGTGCGAGATCATCTAGCAATGGTAGGACTCACAGAAGCTGCTGACAAAAAGCCACCTCAACTATCAGGCGGGATGAAACAGCGGGTAAGTATTGCCCGTGCATTGGCGATTCGCCCCCAAGTATTGATTTTGGATGAGCCTTTTGGGGCGTTGGATGCAATTACTAAGGAAGAATTACAGGAAGAACTGCTAAAAATTTGGAACGACAACCGGGCGACGGTGTTGATGATCACTCACGATATTGATGAGGCTCTATTTCTAGCAGATCGATTGGTGATGATGACGAATGGGCCTCACGCTAAAATTGGTGAGGTAATGGAAATACCTTTTCCGCGTCCGCGCGATCGCGCCCGCATTATGGAAGATCCGCAATACTACAAACTCCGGAATCACGCTCTAGATTTTCTCTACAATCGCTTCGCCCACGACGAATAAAGCAACAGGCAAAAGGAAAAATAACGCTCCTTTTTTTCCTTTTGCCTTTTAGCGCGTTAATCATAAAAAATACTAACGCTTTTCAAACAATCTCAATGGTGTATCTATAAAAAGAGACTAGCAAAATGCGGATAGGCAAAAAGTTAACAAAACAAATCAGAGCAGCTTTCAGAGATGAAAACTTTTTGCACCAGCTAGAAAATATAGAGGGTATAGTTTCCAAAATTCTTTCAATTGCTATGATATTAGTTATCTTGTTAGCAATTTGGAATCTAGGCTTGTCTTTGGTACAAACGCTGATTGGTAAACCAGATGAGCCTTTTACTAAAACATTATTCAAAATATTTGGATTGTTTTTGAATGTTTTGATTGCTCTTGAAATATTAGAAAATATCACTGCATATCTAAAAAAACACGTTATTCAAGTTGAATTAGTTATTGTTACTTCTATAATCGCTGTTGCCAGAAAAATTATTATTCTAGACTTGGAAAAAACATCAGGGGTTGACATAATTGGGTTGGGAATTGCCCTATTATCTCTTTCAATTAGTTATTGGATTATTCGTCACATGAATGCCAAACAGCATAACGAATAAGGCAGGTTGAGGACTGACACTCGCACTGGCAGATCGAAGCGCACTTAATGATGAAATTTCAACTTAAATGGGCGTCCAGCGGTGCTTTGAGAATCTCCGAGTGGGATTAGCCCATTAGTCGATGCCGCGATCGCATCACCAGCTACTTCCTAATACATCCGATTCTTCATATAGCCGTTTCTTCGGGAATTCCGAAGATTTTAAGGAATCGGATGATATGCTCTTGACTGTCTGAGTGCTAAGTTGAGCTTTGGGGCACAAAGCAGAGACATATTTAGGTAAACCAAGGATGGAAATTTTGAAAAAATTACGTGTAGCAGTGATTATTTTGGTAATGATAGGCGGTTTCTTGCTTAATCCTGCTGACACGGGACTAACAAATACAATAGCTTCTGATAACGCGATTTATCAGGAACGGAGCAACCACAGCTCAGAAGGCATTGGCAAGTTTTACATGGGTCGAGAAATTGCTAAAGTGATGGGACATGAGGGAGCATTTTGGCTGGAACGACCGAGTCGAGAAGCTGAAGAGCGACCTTCTAAAGTGGTGAATGCCCTTGACTTGAAACCTACTGATATTGTGGCAGATATCGGAGCCGGGACGGGATACATGAGCTTTCGCATTGCTCCCCTCGTGTCACAAGGGAAGGTGCTGGCGGTGGATGTTCAGCCGGAGATGCTCGACATGATTAATTTTATGAAAAAAGAGGGAAATATTACGAATGTTGAGCCAATTTTAGCCACAATTAAAGACCCAAATCTGCCGACAGCAAGTGTCGATTTGGCGTTAATGGTGGATGCTTATCACGAATTTGAGTATCCCAGAGAAGTGATGGAAGCACTTGTGAAGGCGCTTAAACCAGGTGGACGTGTAGTTTTAGTTGAGTATCGCGGTGAAAATCCGTTTATTCTGATCAAAGCGCTGCACAAAATGACTCAAAAGCAAGTGCGTAAAGAAATGGCAGCAGTGGGTTTGCAATGGTTGGAAACAAAAAGCTTTTTACCTCAGCAGCATTTGATGGTTTTTCAAAAGCTGAAGGGATAAGATAATTTTGGGCTGCTGCTATATTTGAGCACCCCAACCCCCCTTTTTAAGGGAAGCTAAGACCAATATTTTTCATTTCTAAACTAAAAAAAACTTGATAAAAATCAGAATCTGTAAATAAAAAAGTATTTTTTTATTTACAGATTACCCAATATTGCCAAAGTCTTAAGAATTTTAGCCCCCCTTTTTAAGGGGGGTTGGGGGATCGAGCTAGGAAGTTGCAAGCTTACGATTTTCTACCCAACTTTGTTTTTAAGTCGTTCGGTGTAGGTGATTTTTGTTGCATGCGATCGCTTGTTTTTTTCACACTACTTCCGCCACTCGCTTCGCCTGCTGATTTCATTGACAAACTAATGCGTTTCAACTGCTCGTTGACTTCTAGAACTCGCACTTTCACAACTTGTCCGACTTTGACAATTTGTTTTGGATCGTCTACAAATCGGTCAGAGAGTTGCGAAATATGCACCAAACCATCTTGGTGAACGCCAATATCGACAAACGCGCCAAAGTTAGCAACATTTGTCACAATCCCTTCCAGTTCCATGCCAATTTGGAGATCCCTTATTTCTTTGACTCCTTCTTTAAAAGTGGCATATTTAAACTCGGCGCGGGGATCTCTTCCCGGCTTTTCTAGTTCGCTGATAATATCGCGCAGCGTCGGTTCGCCGATGGTATCAGTGACGTATTTCTTCAAGTTGGTTGACTTAAGTTTTTCTGCAACTTGCGTAATTTGCTCCAACGGCACATTTAAATCTTTAGCGATCGCTTGTACAACCCCATAACTCTCAGGATGCACGGCTGTATTATCTAAAGGATTTTCGCCAGCGCGAATCCGCAAGAAACCAGCCGCCTGTTCAAAGGCTTTTGGTCCTAATTTTGGTACTTTCAGAAGTTCCCGGCGGTTTTTGAATGCACCTTGTTTGTTGCGATAGGTGATGATATTTTTGGCAACCGTTGGTGTCATCCCGGAAACAAAGGTCAAAAGTTCTTTTGAGGCAGTGTTCAAATCCACACCGACATAGTTCACGCAACTTTCTACCGTATCATCTAGCTTCGTTTTCAGTAATTTTTGATCGACATCGTGTTGGTACTGTCCGACGCCAATCGATTTGGGGTCAATCTTGACGAGTTCGGCTAAGGGATCTTGCAAGCGACGACCGATGCTGATAGCACCGCGAACCGTAATATCAAGATCGGGAAATTCTGCGATCGCGACATCACTCGCAGAATAAATCGATGCTCCCGACTCATTCACCATGACTTTAATCGGTTTGCGATCCATCGTCTTGAGAATTTCTGCAACGAACTCATCCGTCTCTCGTCCGGCAGTGCCATTACCGATGGCTATCAGTTGAATATTGTACTTTTCAATCAATTTCTTGATAGTGCTGGCAGCCTTCAATCGCTGCTCGGCTGCTTGATGGGGAAAGACAGCCTGGTATTCTAAAAATTGCCCCGTCTCATCAAGAACGGCAACTTTGCAGCCAGTCCGAAATCCCGGATCGATTGCCAGCGTTGGCTTCAATCCCGCTGGACTCGACAGCAGCAACTCCCGCAAATTACTTTCAAATGTCTTAATCGACTCGACATCTGCATAAGCTTTTCTATCAGCACGCACTTCGCTAATCAGGGAAGCTTTCATCAAACGGTTGAAGGCATCTTTGAGCATTCCCCGATAAAAGTCTCTCACCGCTGGGACTTTCGTTTGGATTTCCTGCGACTCCAAATACGACAGGACAACTTCTTCATCGAAGGAAAGTTCTAAGTTCAATACTTCCTCCGTCTCGCCTCGCAGCAGTGCCAGCAAGTTGTGCGGCGCAATATTTTTTACCGAAGCCTGGAAATTTCGGTACATCTCAAATTTGGTGGAACCTTCGGGATGATCGTTTTTGATGCGCGAGACGAATACCCCTTCGTTCATCAAATAGTCGCGTAGATGCGATCGCACCTCAGCTTTTTCAGACACCGCCTCCGCCAGAATGTCAGAAGCACCTTTAAGCGCCTCCTCCAGCGTCTTCACTCCCTTTTCTTCAGAAATATACTTTGCCGCCTCTGACTCCAGAGATGCAGGCTGAGCAGTGCGATTGTTCAGCGACTTGATAAACTCTGCCAAGGGTTCCAGTCCTTTTTCCCTAGCGATGGTGGCACGTGTCCGTCGCTTCGTTTTGTAGGGTAGGTAAAGATCCTCTAGTTCGGTTTTTTGCACAGAGGATTCGATTTTAGCTTTCAGCTCATCGGTCAGTTTACCTTGGGATGCGATCGCTTCCAGAATCGCCGCCTTGCGCTCTTCTAGCTCCGTCAGGTAGGTAAATCGCTCCGACAGGTTGCGAAGCTGGATTTCGTCCATTGTGCCAGTACGCTCTTTCCGATAACGAGCAATAAAGGGAATCGTTGACCCCTCGGCGAAAAGTTCCAGCGCACTTTGCACCTGAGAAGGTTTGAGAGAAAGCTCTTGTGCCAGTAGTTGAGGAATGTTCAGCATCGGATGTGTTCAGCAGTTACGAATCAGACACTTCTGTGATGATCATCCTAAAACACCCATCCACGAATTATTTTTATCGCTTCCACATTGACAGAAAACTAATTGTGTGTAGAGGCACCCTTACTGCCAAGGAACATCAATGGGATATAGCTGTTCTCAGTTGGATGCAGTACATTTTTGACCTCTCTCCAAACCTCTGTCCTAGCAGGAGAGAGGCTTTGATTTAAGTCTTACTCCCCTTTCCTACTAGGTAAGGAGCTGGGGGTTAGGTTTGTATTGGACTCAACTAGCTTGCCCGCTATATTCTCACCTGGGAGCTATCTGTCCATACTCTCACCGTCCATATTCTCACCCAATCGGGTGAACCACTTGGAGGAAGATAATAACCTTTAGGCAAAGTAACTCTAATAAATAGAGTTGGCGATTTTTGAGCGATAAAGTTGCGTCATCTGACGCCGATAAAAATTACTTTTCATTTTAAGAATATGTTGCTAAATGATACTCTGCACCAATTACCCAAAGTTGAACTTCATCTTCATCTGGAGGGAGCAATTCCCCTCACAGCCCTTTGGCAACTTATAGAAAAGTATAATGCCGTTTCTTCCGTTGGTTCATTCTCCCAGATGGAGCAAAAATTTCAATACAAAGATTTTCAACATTTTATTGACACCTGGGTTTGGAAGAACAACTTTTTACGAGAATACGAAGATTTTACATTGATTGCCAGTAAAGTTGCTGAGGATTTAGCTTCTCAAAATATTATTTATGTGGAAGCTTTTTATTCTCCAGGTGATTTTATTCGGCATGGACTGGAACCCCAGAAACTCACAGAAGCAATTCGCAAAGGTTTGGATGTTCATGCCGATAAAATTACAGTGAATTTAGTAGCCGACCTGATTCGAGATTTCGGACCGGAACAGGGAATGACTTGGGTAAAACAGATTCACGAGGTAAAAAATCTTGGAGTCTTGGGAATTGGCATCGGTGGCTCGGAACAAACATTTCCTCCCGAACCCTACGAAGCGGTTTACGAGCAAGCGAGAAACTTGGGATTTAAAACTTCTGCCCACGCGGGTGAAGCAGCAGGTTCTGAGAGTATCTGGGGAGCCATTCGCAGCTTAAAAGTGGATCGTATTGGGCATGGTGTACGTGCGATAGACGATCCAGAATTAGTATCCTTTTTGAAGTCAGAGCAAATCCCAATAGAGATGTGTCCTATCTCTAATCTGAGAACAGGAGTCGTTGCTGACATCTCACTCCACCCGATTAAAAAATTATACGAGGAAGGACTGCTGATAACGGTTAATACTGACGATCCAAAAATGTTTAATTCGAGTTTAGCTTACGAATATAAAATTTTGGTTGAAAAATTAGGGTTTTCTTTGGATGATATTGTAAATTTGATTAAAAATGCCATCAAATCTTCTTGGTGTGATGACACAGAAAAAATGGAGCTACTTGGAAAAATTGAAACGGCACCGCCCTTAATCAATTCCTAATCTCTTAAGATTTCTACAATTGAATAAAAGTCAAGCCTCAATCTACCCTTTTTATTAGAAAAAAAGAAGCGATCGCTTCTTTTTTCCAGAGAGCGATCGCTTCTAATTAAAATTTGTTCTTGCGACAAAAGTTTGTCCAGTTGCAAAAGCAACACTTCAAGTATTTGTTCCTAAACTTCCCCTTCCTCGAAGTTTGGTTTATCAAACATTCCCTTCAGTTTCTACTGGCACTAAAATGTACTTTACCTGCTTATCAGGCCCCTTGACAATCTGAGGTTCAGATGGAGTGGCATCCTCAGATGCACCTTTCAATGCTTCTCCCGCACCTCTGACATTCTCGTTAACATTATCCGCTGCATCCTTGAGTACATCCACTGTACCTTTCACAGTCTCGTTAACATTCTCCGCTGTACCTTTAACTGTGCTAAGGGTATCTTTTACGGTGTAATTAACATCCTGGGTGACGCCCTTAACTTTGTCCCCTACATCGATTACTGTGTCGTTAACGCTGACAGCTACGTTCTTTACACCATCACCTACGCTTCTTACAGTTTGGTTAACACCGTCAGCGGCATTTTTAACTGCATTTCCTGCATTTCTTACAGTCTGGTTTACCCGATCAACAGCACCCTTATTCGCCATAGCCCCAGCTATCGCACCCACCGTAGCACCAATGAATGCTCCAATCGCTATTTTAGTCAAGGCATTATTCATGCCTGTATCTGCCGGAGGAGCATCATATTCGTGTGGGATTTGTTCAACAAATATTTCATCTTCACCCAAAACTTTGTCATTATCAATCATAAAAATCGTCTCCTTTCTACTTAAATAGATACTGATGATAGCCGCCTGCTTAAATAGGCAAAAAGCGATATTCTCTTAACCTAAGCAAATGCGGAAATATCCTTTGCTAACGCTTAGTTCAAACCCAACTAATTACAATTTTATTCTAATTTGCAAGGGTTGTTTTTCAGGGACAATTGATAAAGGTTAGGAGTCATGAATTATGAGTTATCAATTTCCAACTCTTAACTCCTAACTCCTAACCCTTCTATCAATCATTCGCAGTCATCAAGACTTGCTTCTAAATGTCAGCAGTATCTTCATAACGTTGGAAACCAGAAGCTTCCCCTTCTTGGAGATAGGTTGCATTAGGATCTAGTGAGGTTTCAGTCTCTGAAAACCTATTTCGATTAACCACATCTTCCTCATCTGGGCCGGAAATATATGCTGTCTGCATATCCATGTCCTTTTCCATGCCGATGTTCGCAGTTGTCGTGACCTGCGGCGTACTGCTCACCGGATGCTCTTTAGCTACCTTGACGTTCTGCTCGTAAGATGGCTTGATATCCTCAGCGGCATCCTGAACTGCGTCCAATCCACTGATTGCAGATTGCTTGGCATCCTCAGTTTTATCCTGTAGCTGGTCTGCGGCACCTGCTACAACTTGCTTAGCATTTGAAGCTGTACCCTTTACTACGTCCAATGTACCTACTACAGCCTGGCTAACACCTTCAGCGGTATCTTGTAATGTGCCGACTACAGCGTAGTTAACGCCTTCAGCTACACTCTTAACCGCTTCGCCAACACCTTTGGCTGTCTGACCAACACCGCCAGCTACAGTCTTTGCTGCTTCGCCAACACCTTTTGCAGTCTGGTTAACACCGCCAGCAATAGTCTTTGTCGCATCGCCAACACCTTTGGCAGCGTGTTTCACACCCTCAGATGTTCTCCTACCAGCTACCAGACCGGCTAGTGTCCCTAAGGTAGCACCGATGAGTCCTCCCATCAGCGCTCTAGATAAGGCTGGATTCATGCTGCTAGATTGTTGTCCAGCATTCATACTGCCGGATTGTTGCCGAGCATTGATGTCGGTAGATTGTTGCCGAGCATTGATGTCGGTGGGTTGTTGCCGAGCATTGATGTCGGTGGGTTGTTGCCGAGCATTGATGTCGGTGGATTGTTGCCGAGCAACAGATTGAGATGTAATCGTAGGGCTGTTTTCTGCTCTTGCTATTCCACTAGGTTGAGTTGTGCTTTCTGTACGAATATAAGGTTGAGCTGTCTCGCTAGAGCCAGCATTTTCGTCACGTCTCTCGAAATTTGGCGTATTATTAGTCATCATTGTCTCTTTTGCCCCCAAGCATCTAAATATCGTTTTGCTGTAGCTCGTTATCTATTGCAACTCTAACGAGCCTCAAGAAGGATTTAACTGAGCTAAAGGCAGACATGACTCAACACCTATTGCATCTGTAGTTGTAGATATGGAATCCCAATCATCGTATATGGCTATACCTTGCTGGGTATTTAAGGATGTCTCCCTTGAGGTCGGTGTAAGTCTATACGTGCGATCGCTAAATTAGCAGTAGCAGTGACTTCAGATCGTTAAGCCGTTTTGGTAGGCAGGAGACGGGGCATTATGACACAGAGCAATCAGCCTTTTGATCGGCATGACGAAAATACTGACCGGATTCCGGCACAGTCCAGCGTTCCTCCAGCAGACACTAGCGGAGATGGCGGTGATGCTGCGTCAGATGCAGCCAACGAAGAGACTGACGCGGCTACAGAAGAGTCTGGTGTTCAGCCAACAGGCACCCGCAGGCGTGTCGCGAATGCTGCTTTAGCTGGAGCAACCTTTGGTGCTGTAGTCAGTGCAGCTGCTGCGGCGTTTACTGGTAAAAGTGTAGGTGAGGGTATTAAAGCGATTGTTGAAGGTGCTGCGGATTTAGTAATAAAAGGTGCTGCTGCGGGTGTTCACCCTACGATTGAAGGTGCAATCGACAGCCTTAAAGGCGCTGCTACGGGTGTCCACCCTACGATTGAAGACCCTTGGGATACGCATAAAGGTCCTGTGGCTGTTCAACCTACTATTCCTATTGAATATGGCAGCGACACGCTTCAAAGTCCTGCTGCGATTGTTCAACCTCCGATTGAAGATGCCAGGGACACACTTCAAAGTCCCGCTGCGATTGTTCAACCTCCGATTGAAGATGCCAGGGACACGCTTCAAAGTCCTGCTGAGCCAGTTAAAACCCCTGTATCTCCCGTTGATGCTATCCCCCAATTAAATCCGCCCCCTGCCGCTAGTGCAACTGCCGCTAGTGCAACTGCCACTGGTGCAACGGGTAGTGTTGCGAATGATGTAATGAACAGCTCTGCTTTAGTGCAACTGTTGTTGAATCAGGTAGGTAGTGAACTAGCAATGAGTTTCTACGAGCAACTACCAGCAATTGTCCTGGCTGAAATTCAACGGTTAAGCACCAACCCCACTCCGGAAGAGCAGCAGCGAATCAGAGACAGCTGGACAAAAGCTTTAGAACCCATCGCTATTGCGATTATCCAATCGGGACAATTATTCAAATCCAATGCTTTGTATCCAACAAATAATTATCCAACAAACAATGGATATCAGAAGTATACTCATTCAACTGGAGACAAGTTGAATTAATAAATTTATCAATTTGAGGATTTTTGATATAAATATTGGTAGTAAAATTTTACTATCAATCAAAATTTAAGTTGGAATGCGGCAAAGAAACCCAACTCGATTAAGCATTGGTTGGGTTTCTTTGTTGTTGGGTTTAACCTACTGTTATTGAGAATGCGATCGCTTACTTTTAGCGGTTGCCTTTCTTAGCGTTTTAAACAGTTTGTAGGTGCTTGTTTCAGTTGATTGTGGCGATAAAAACCATTTAAGTTAAGCAAAGCAGAACGATAGCGAACTTTTCTGACATTGTTCCTGCCAGGGCTATTCAGCCTGCCAATTACAGTAGCTCTCGCAACTTTCAAGTAACCCTGATTGTCCCAATTAACTAACTGGGTGCCTGATGAGTTTGGCGGTATATTTTGCCGACCAATATCTCCGACAATTTCTATCGCTTCGCCGCTAACAGTTCTCTTATTAACTACACCGCTAACACAAGCGGTTACTTCGCCCAAAGTTTTGGTATCGTAAAGGTCTCCGACTAGGCGATTTCCTTTCTTACCAAATACATAACAATGGCCTAAATCTACACCCTGTTGGTTCCCGGTGCCTGAGGGAGGTTTACTACAAAAGGTGTAGTTACCATTCGATAGGCTTTGAATAGATTGAACTGGGGTTGGGGTTGGGGTTGAAGTTGGGGTGCTGGATGCGATCGCTGTAATTTTTAACGGTGTAGCTGCCCAACGTTCATTAGGATAGATTTCTTTTACTTCACCACTGAATGTAATTGCTTTTCCTTCTGCCTTGAAACTATCAGGAAGATTACAAGTTGCATATCTTATACCATCCTGTCCTTCAGTTACGATGACATAAGTTTCACCAACCAGTGTCACTTTACCCTTTTTGTCTTTCACAGTTTCTACGGTTTTTCTATCGTCATAGGTACATGTAGATGAAAGCTGTGCCAATTTGGAGGGTGATGTCTGTGATACAGTTAGTCGCTGGGTTGATTCTGAAGATTGGGCGATCGCTAGGACGTGTTTCCCAGAGGTGATTGTTCCCAAAAGGGTGAGAAATAAGCTAAAAAATAAAATTGATTTCCGGCTATTACTCATTTTGATTGTTCTCGGTAAACTAATTGTATACAACACCAATGTAGAAAGCGTTTCCGAAAACTCTGAGTTGATTATGTGTCAGTATTTGAACTGACATAGGAAGGCTGGCGAAGCTGCGAATTCTATTTGCTAAGATTATTCCTTTCATCCTTACTCGTACATCTGTTTATGGTTTGCTAAAAGCTGTAAATATTTCTCATTTATCTTTGCTTGCATCCATTTCTCTTTAAAGATTGCGGCTGATTCAGCTTTCACCGGATCTACTTCATTGGGTAAAATATCTTTCCTTGCTTGAAGCAGGGCTTCTTTAGAAGTTTCTTTTTGAGGATTTGACTTAAATTTTCTGCCGCTTTTATGATTGGCATATCTGCGCGATCGCGTATAACCCATTTGTAAAAACTTCCGTGCCATATCTGCGCCAACAAAATCATCTTGTTCTAGGTAATCCAGAAACATCTGGTAAATTTTTTCGCTCGATTCTCTGGCAATCTCTGGAGTTTTAAAGCGCCAGTAGGGAAGAATTTCTGATTTGTAGGGTTCTACCAAAAGCACCCCCTGCTCGCCCTTACCCACTCGATAAAGTTCGGGAGAAGATCGAAAATCGATTGCCTTAAAATCTAAAGTGTAATCAAAGGGCATGATAATTTTTATTTTGAATAATAGACTTAAAGAAAAAAGTCTTGCTTCTATCGAAAGTAACGAAAGGAGTCTTTTCTGTCATGCTATCTAGCCCCCAATCCGTCAACACTGCCCTTTCCACAGGGGATCTGCGGCGAGTCCACCACATTGCCTTGAACGTCCACGATCTGCAAGCTTCCCGACACTTCTACGGGGGTATCCTGGGTTTGTACGAACTGACGGGTGAAGAAGTGCCGACCACATTGCGATCGCTTGTAGCATCAGGCAAAGTTACCAATTTCGTCACCCCCGATGGTACCGTCCTCGACTTGTTTTGGGAGCCGGATTTGCCACCCCCAGACAATGACCCGCATCGCGCTTTTACCCGCGTCAATCACCTCGCCTTTGACATCGACCCGCAGTTGTTCGAGCGGGCGGTCGAGGTGCTAAAACAAAATCAAGTGCCCATCGATCATGGCCCTGTCAGCCGTCCCACCGGACGAGGCATTTACTTTTACGACCCGGATGGATTCCTGATTGAAATTCGCTGCGATCCAGCAGAAACTAAAAGGGAAAGTATCTAGTGGAGCGTGCAACCAGTGCAGCTAATTAAGGTGATGGAAGAGGCGTTAAACAAGCCTCCGATTCAATATGAACCACACAAGCACACGCTGAAAGCTTGGGCGATGTATTGTCTGAGAGACAGAGGATTTAAAGTGGTTTATGCGGAAAAAGCCGATTTTGCTGTTGAAACTCGTGGCGGCGAGAAGCTCTATTTTAAAGTGGCAAATAGTGCAGAGAATTTAGACGGGAAATCTGGCTGGATAGTATTGGATAGCTCAACGAATAACGTCAGCATAACTGCACCTCAGCAATAAGTAAGCGGATGCAATTAAATTGAAGATGTTCGTAGGTTGGGGAGCCACTTGCGTGCGGGGGAAACCCCCGCACGCAAGTGGTGTTTGACTTGGGAAACCCAACCCCTGCATAGATTTCGCTATCGCTCACCCATCGTATACATCACTAATTTCACTTAGCTTAAGTTGTCCTGATTGTATTGAGATTTACTGCCTTCTCCTGGCGAGAGGAACTACCTTATCTACATCTTGTGTGTAATCAACGACCAAGACACTAAAACACCAAGGCAACAGGCGATCGCTTCTAGAAAAATCTACCTTCGTAGGGAGGTTGAAGGCTAGGCGATCGCTGAGCATAGTATCAGGACTTTAAAATTTTCTATTGTGTTAATCTAAGGAAAAAAACCATGATGGGAACGCTTTTTACCTGGGTAGCTACGGCTCTTAGCCTACTAATTGTTGATTTACTTGTTCCAGGTGTTAATATTGCTACATTTCCTGCTGCTTTAATTGCTGCTGTAGCGATTGGCTTGGTCAATGCCGGAGTTAAGCCGACTCTATCTCTCCTATCTATGCCGCTTAACTTCGTCAGCTTAGGAACATTTTCGCTTGTCGTTAACGGGATATGTTTCTGGGTGGCTTCAATTTTGGTTCCCGGATTTAGTATGCATGGGATTTTAGCTTTTCTGTTGGCACCCGTCGTTCTATCTTTTGCGAATACTTTCATCAGCAAATATTTTGCTGAGAGAAACGCGGGTGTACTAACCGGCAGCAGTAGTGACTTGAAAACTCAAGGTTAATCTCTATCCAGAGAAGTAAAATTGATAGAGATTAAAAAAAGGAGGAAAGCTAGATGCTGTTCCTCCTTTTTTAGTTTGCAAGCTAGAAAGATGAATGCAGTTTTGTATACCATCTATCAAAACGAAGATAATTCGTTAGGGGGAGGTCTTCAATTACTTGATTTAGGAGAATAAGACTAATAAGAGTTTAAATAAGAAAGTTGAAGTAGTCTCATGAAATTACTCCGGATTCTGGCTGGTCTTCTCGTGCCTCCTTTAGGCATTTTTCTGACAGTTGGTGTTGGCCCAACTTTATTCATCAACATTTTGCTTACGGTTCTGGGTTGGCTTCCCGGTAGTATTCATGCAGTTTGGGTAATCGTGAAGCACGAAGAAAGAATGGCTGGAGGAGAAAACGTATACTAAGCCAAGGTTAGTTAGACGCTTCTATCCCTTGTAGCGCTAGTAGTGGGAGTAGAAGTCTTTCTTGAGTGCTGGTTGCGTGTTAAAACCCTACTGCAAGTTTAAAAATTGAGTTTAAAAAACAGAACCAGCTAAGTCTTAGCTGGTTCTGTTTTAATTAATGGTGAGAATCTTTAGGAGTCCCTGATTTACTCACGGGTTCTTTTTCGCGAATTGCATCTGCTGCTGTTCGTAACAACTCACTCAAGATTTGACGTACCTGACGTTCTTTCTTAGCGATCGCTACCCCAGCATCACCCAGTTTTTCTTCAACCTGCGATCGCTTTTGTTCTACCTGCTGAACCATTATTTCAGCTTGAGGGCGGGAACGGTCGTACCAGTGCTTCGCTTCGTCCAGGTACCCTTTCACGTCCTCGGCGCGTCCCCCGTAACGTGCAGCCAAATTCGCTCGGAGAATCGCTAGTTGAGCTTGCAGTTGAGCATAACGCTCTTTCAGCGATGCGACCTCGTCGCTGTTTTTGAGATTATTAATCGCAGACTCCAGGGCAGTTTTGGTAGAAGGTGAGGTATCTTTACCAGACTCTTCGATGTCTACTAGCAGCTTATCAATCTCTTGCTGGAGTTCATTTTCTTCGTTGTCCAGTTGAGCTTGTAGCTGTTTAACTTCTGCCTGTGTTTTCGCAATATTTCGATGTCTTAGATGGCTAAAGCCTTCAACCGCTCCCTCAATCGTAGCCGTGACTTCTTCTTTGAGTTCGCCACCTTTATCTTGCAAGTTTTCCAGAACCACAGAAACCGCATCTTTAACAATTGAGCGAAGTTCGGTGGAACCTTCCTTAAACTCCGAACCCACCTGAGAGACAGCAGATTGAACAATTTCCCGAATCCGCTCTGCTCTGAGCTGTCCTGTTTCTTTAGCTTGATGGAGATCGGTTGTAATTTGTTCTTTGATTTTATTATTAGGCATTTTCTTCCTCGGTTTGTAGTAGTTGATTTAGATGAAGCTTTAATTAAACTACTTGTACAAGCTTTCCAGCAAAAAAGAGGTTATAATCTGCTTCTTCTATCCTGGCGCGATCGCTTCAAAATCGGTACTTCCTTTAGGTAGAAAACTTCTAATTCTGTATTCGCTAACTTGCGAGCGGGAAAGCAGCAACGATCGCCCAACCGAAAAACAACGCACTCCCCAGTGCATAACTCCACACATTATTAAGTTGGCTGCCAGCAAAGGAGAAAATACCCATCGCTAGCGGAAATAGCGGCAGCAACAAGTAGATAAAACCAAGTTGCGGAACCAAGTACACCGCCAAAATAAAGCCGCCTACTAGCAGCACGCTTTGCCACAACCACCACGCCATCCGCGAGAGTACCCCAGCATCCTGTTGCGCCACTCCCGACGCTAGAAACCAGGGAAGGCAAGCCAACGACAGCAAAGGCCAAAGCTTCAGACGTGCCGGAATTAGCCACCATTGCAGCCACACCGACTGTGCCATTGCCCCAAAGCCCACCCAAAGCAGTACAAACAGCCCTAAGCTTATCCCTAGCGCCCTGAGTGTAGGACGTTGTAGGCGCAAGAGAATCCCCAACCAGACGACGCCTGCCACAAAGAACCAAATTCCGATTGCACCGCCGACGAGGACGCCACCCAAGCTGTCAATTTCCCCCATACGGCTCAGCAATAGGAGTGAAGCGCTGGCAAGGAAGGGAGCTAACAGCGAACCTAGGAAGCTTTGTAGCGGATGCACCCTTGGCATGGGTGTAGCCGCCGGGTCAGCAACAGCAGGGGCAACGGCGAAAAGGAACAACAGCCATGCCACCAGATGCAATGCATACCAAGCCATCCGACGGTCAATATAGTTACTGCTACTCTGAATTCTGAAGGTAGCATCGAGCCACGTTCGGGCAGCTTGGTGGCTGATATTGCGGAGGAGAATGGTGATGTGTTCGGCGTTCGGGATGATAACGAGCGATCGCGCCCTTCCCCCAGCAAAGTTATCGTTTTCTCCTCCTGCCGCCGCCAGCAACCGCTGGGCATTCGTCACAAATCCACCTTCCCAACTCCCGGCTTGTAGCTGAAGATTGCGCGGGATAGAAGGCGTCACTCCCGCACCCGTTGGCGAGACGGCAACCGTTGCCGCAAAGCGGTCGGGATTGCGGATACCCGCCGACATCACCGCACCGCTACCCATTGAGTGCCCCAGCAGCGCCAAGCGGCTGGGATCGACCTCTGGTTGCTCCAACAGGGCTGCATAAGCCACATTCAGGTCTTGCTGAAGTGAATCGCGCTCTAGGGGTGCTGGATTCGCGCCATGTCCGCCGAAATCCCACAACATCACGGCATACCCCGCGTGCGCCAAAACGTGCGCGTAGCCCAGCATTAATTGCTTAGAACCCGCATAGCCGTGCGCCACCAGCACACCGGGTATTTTCTCAGAACCCTGTTCAAAACCCTCTGGTGCGACGTACAGCATCGGCAACCCTTTATCTGAGAATGTTCGCGTCACCAATCCAGTCCGCGCCGCCGCTACCCCCCACCAGGAAAGTGCAATCAGCAACAGCGCCGCAATTAGCGAAAATAAGCGCTTGCGAGTCATATCAATCCTTAACTCCGGAGTTAGGCTTAGGGTGATAACCCTTGATATGATGCATCAGATTGCGTCAGAGAAACTCAGAGTTTTCGCGATCGCAACATCCCCAATATCAATGGAGACTTAAGTTATGTGGCTGGTAACGATTCGCTGTTCGGGCGATGCTTGGAAACGCAATGGGACTACCTGTAAAGCGATCGCAGACAAGTATCAAAGCACTTGTATCTCTTCCAAAAAAACGCCAGATGGTCAGCGCTTCATGGAATACAAGGTTGAAGAGGTCGGAGACGCCGAATCTTTCCAAGACGAGTGTTTAAGTCTTGAAGGGTTCACGGCTTCCTTTGAGGCACTTTGACATCAGGAACTTTGAAATCGGTGCTTTTAGTCGCTTGTCCAGAATCATTTCCCCAATTCCCACCCGCCGCTTCAGCTTCAAATTAGGAAGTCAAAAAAGAAGCCCAAGCTTATGTTTAAAGTCATCACCCGTGAATTTTCCCAAGAATTTGAAAGATGGACGGACGCATTAAATACAGCTAAGTCGCTGCAACCAAAATGCAAAGGTCTGTTTCAAGACATCCGCATTTTTGATGGGAAAGAACTGGTCTGGGTGTACAGCCGTTCTCACACTTATCCTCAATTTGTTGGCGCTGGCACCTATAACAGATTGGCACGCTTATTTCTTCAGGAAGCGACAGAAGACAGCGAAGTTGATGGAGAAGATACCGATTCTTAAAATAGCGGATGTGCCGCTGGCGATCAATTTAATCGAAACCGAGGAAAACTCTCTTGAAGAAGCTACTAACTGTCTTACTTCTAACATTTACCTTGCTAACTGCCTTTAGCATTCCAACTTTAGCCGCAGATACCGCTAACGGTGCCAAAATCTTTAGCGTCCACTGTGCTGGCTGTCATCTCAACGGCGGCAACATTATCAGACGCGGGAAGAATCTAAAACTCAAGGCATTAAAACGAAATGACATGGATAACGTGGATGCGATCGCATCCATCGTCGCCAACGGCAAAAACAATATGTCGGCATACAAAGACCGCTTAACCGAACAAGAAATCCAAGCTGTTTCCGCTTACGTGTTAGAACAAGCTGAAAAAGGCTGGCGTTCTTTATAATGTGTCAGCAATTCATAGTTAATTAAGCGATCGCAATCTCAATAAAGAGGTGCTATATGTCCGAATCGCAGCCAAACCCAACCCCAAATTTTAACAATTTTGTTGACTTGTGTTTGCACGAAGAAAGCCTCTCAAAATCAGCAAGAGCTATAGTTAAAGAGCTGTTACATCAAGCTGGTACTTCTGACTGCTATGAAGCGGAGCGGATACTTTCAAAGCGGACTGAGCTAAACCCCAGACTTTCCGAGCATAATATTAACGACTTGAGTCCGCTTTCTGGGTTAACCAACATCACCCAACTGTATCTACATTACAATCAAATTACCGAGTTAAGTCCACTTTCTGGGTTAACTAACCTCACCCGCCTGGAGCTAAATGGCAATCGCATTTATGACTTGAGTCCGCTTTCTGGGTTAACCAACCTCACCCAACTGTATCTCCGTAGCAATCAAATTACCGAGTTAAGTCCACTTTCTGGGTTAACCAACCTCACCTACCTAGAGCTAAATAACAATCGTATTAACGACTTGAGTCTGCTTTCTGAGTTAACAAACCTCACCCACCTGGGTCTCGTTAATACTCAAATTAACGACTTGAGTCCCCTTTCTAGGTTAACTAACCTAACCGAACTGAGTCTCGATGGCAATCAAATTACCGAGTTAAGTCCACTTTCTAGGTTAACTAACCTCATCCGATTGTATCTCAGTGGTAATCAAATTACCGACTTGAGTCCGCTTTCTGAGTTAACCAACCTAACCGAACTGAGTCTCGGCGGCAATCGAATTACCGACTTGAGTCCCCTTTCTAGGTTAACCAACCTCATTTGGTTGTATCTCAGTGGCAATCAAATTACCGAGCTGAGTGGGCTTTCTGGGTTAACCAACCTCATCCATCTAGATCTCAAAGCCAATCCAATTGTTAATCAAAGTTTGTTGCCGCTGCTACAGAAACGGCGCACTCTCTTAACGAAGCCGATCGATTTTCAAGAAGCCAAAAAAGCTATTAAATCTGCCTATGCAACGATTGGTAAAGAAGAACCAGAAGTTCTTTTTTGCTGTAGTCCACACGCCGCGCGGACTCAACTATTTAACTTGCTCAAACTAGACAATACACCAGAAAAACAAAAATCTGGGACGACGAAATCCCTTATCGTGTTGGGAGAGTCACTATTAAAGCCGCTTCGGGGGATTGTGAAAGGATTTCCGTGTCAAGGAGTGTGGCTCCATATCAGGCATACAATAGCGCCACAGCAGATACCATTGGAGCCGACAGCAGGCGAAAAAGAAGCGCGGAAGTATAGAGAAATAATTCGGCGGCAGTTTCCATCACTCATCAGTAAGATTAACTCTTATTTTGAAGAATATTTTTATCCAGTCACCCCCACAGAGCTTTTTGAAGAAATCTACGCAACTGAATTTTATGTTTCTTCATTAGGTGTCACTCTTGACCAAAAGACACAGGAAGCATTTGACTGTCTGAACCAGCTTTTCGAGCATTGTGGCTGGATTTTTCCCTATGAGAAGGTTTGTCTTGTATGCGATCGCCCTACCAAAATCTTGCTAGATAATCAAAATCGCCTCCACGCGGAAGGCGAAGCCGTGATTCAATTTGCTGACGGATGGCATACGGAATATTACTATCACGGTGTAAAATTGCCTGAAAAATATGGCAAATTGCATCCCGATCAATGGCAGGTACAATGGCTTTTAGAAGAAGATAACGCTGAACTGCGTCGAGTATTAATTCAGGGGATTGGCTATGCACGAATCTGTCAAGAATTGCAAGCAACTGAATTAGATTCTTGGCAGGAATATACTTTGCTAAAATTTGATGCTTATATTGATGGTTTTCAGGCTGATGATTCTGAGGATGATGAAAAAGAGCCAATTCACTTACTGAAAATGGCCTGTCCTAGCACTGGTTTCATTCATGCTATGCGAGTACCACCGGATATTACATCGGCTCGTGCAGCGATTCGCTGGATCAATTGGGACATCGATCCAGAAGAATTTTCCGTGCAAACCTGAATATTAAGTTTTTAGAGTTATTAACCACAGATAAACACTGATAAATTATCTGCGTTTAACTGTGGTTAAATTTCAAAATTAGGAGATAGAGAAATCCCTTCTCGTAGTAGGAGAGGGGCGTGGGGAGAGGTTAAGTTTGTGTATCGCATCCAAGTTCTGACACGATAAGCAATAATTTTATCTATATATAACAAAGCATCAACATGAACTTACCAGAATCAAGCAGACTACAATTTACTCCAGATTTAAATATCTGCCGTGTACTGAATGGAATGTGGCAAGTGTCCGGCGCACACGGACGAATTGACTCAAAAGCTGCGATCCAAAATATGTTTGATTACATGGATGCAGGCTTCACAACTTGGGATTTAGCCGACCATTATGGCCCCGCCGAGGACTTTATTGGCGAGTTCCGGCGGCAATTGGTAGAAACTCGTGGTGAAGAAGCGTTGTCTAACTTGCAAGCTTTTACAAAATGGGTTCCAAGACCCACTAAAATGACGCGCAAGTTGGTAGAAGATAACATTAATATCTCCCTAAAAAGAATGGGAGTCGATTCCTTAGACTTGATGCAGTTTCACTGGTGGGATTACCGCGATAAAAACTACTTGGATGCGCTCAAGTATATGGCGGAACTGCAAGATGAGGGAAAAATCAAGCACCTAGCTTTGACAAATTTTGATACAGAACGCCTGAAAATTATTACCGAAGCAGGTATCAAAATTGTGTCCAATCAGGTGCAGTTTTCGATCGTCGATCGCCGTCCTTTAGCGAACATGGTGCAATTTTGTCAAGAGAATGACATCCAGCTTTTTGCTTACGGGACACTCTGCGGCGGCTTGCTGTCAGAAAAGTATCTGGGACAACCGGAACCGCGAGGGGGAGAACTGAAGACCGCTAGCTTGCGAAAATACAAGAATATGGTGGATGCGTGGGGTGGTTGGAGTTTATTTCAAGAGTTACTTTCTGTCCTCCAAGAAATTGCCCAGAAGCACGGGGTAAATATCTCTAATGTAGCGGTGCGTTATATTCTGGATCAGCCAGCAGTCGCGGGTGCAATCGTCGGCGCACGGTTAGGGGTGTCGGAACATATTGAAGACAATGCCAGGGTGTTTGATTTGATACTGGATGCAGAGGATGATCGGCGAACGAATGCGATCGCTCAACAATCGCGCGATCTATACCAGGTCATCGGTGACTGCGGCGACGAGTACCGACGATAAACCGCAACTTCGCTACGGTTAACCACCCTGTAAGGGTAGCTGATTTTTTTCTTAAGATCGGATAACTAGGACAATTCAGCCCAAACACGTTTACAAACAAATCACCTATGAGTGCAAACGCCATTATTACTGATAACCCGTTACTCATCGGCAAAGGGCTGCCCCCATTTGATGCCATCAAGCCGGAACACGTCGTTCCGGCGATGACGCAGCTACTGGCTGAACTAGAACAGGAACTTGCCACCCTAGAAACTCAGGTAGAACCGACTTGGAGCGGTTTAGTCGATCCACTCCAACAGCTGGTTGAACGCTTAACCTGGAGTTGGGGCATTGTCGGTCATTTGATGGCTGTGAAGAATAGCCCCGAAATCCGCGAAGCTCACGAAACCGTTCAGCCAAAAGTGGTGCAGTTTTCCAACAAGCTGAACCAAAGTAAGCCGTTGTATGAAGCATTTAAAGCGCTGCAAAATAGCAACGCTTGGGATAGCCTGGAACCAGCCCAAAAGCGGATTGTCGAATCAGCGATTAAAGATGCCGAACTTTCCGGCGTTGGGTTGGAAGGAGAAAAGCGCGATCGCTTCAACGCTATTCAACTCGAATTAGCAGAACTTTCCACCAAGTTCTCTAACCACGTCCTCGACGCCACCAAAGCGTTTAGCTTGACACTCACCAACAAAGACGAAGTTGACGGCTTACCGCCCAGTTTAGTGAGTCTAGCCGCTCAAACTGCCCGTGCTGCTGGCGAAGAAAACGCCACCCCTGAAAATGGCCCTTGGCGCATCACCCTGGATTTTCCCAGCTTTGGCCCTTTCTTGCAGCACAGCACCCGTCGGGACTTGCGCGAAAAGCTTTATAAAGCCTATATCAGCCGTGCATCGAGTGGCGAGTTAGATAACACCCCACTCATCGAGCGCATTTTGGAACTGCGCCAAGAAAAGGCAAAGCTACTCGGTTTTGACAGTTTTGCCGAGTTAAGCTTAGCCCGAAAAATGGCTCCCAGCGTTGAAGCAGTTGAGGGGCTGCTAGATGAACTGCGCGGCGCTAGTTATGATGCTGCTAAGAAGGAATTAGAAGAATTAAAAGCTTATGCTGCTAGTAAAGGAGCCGCAGAAAGCAGCGACTTGAAGCACTGGGATATCAGCTTTTGGTCGGAACGCCAGCGAGAAGAAAAGTTCGCCTTCAGTGCAGAAGAGTTACGCCCTTACTTCCCCTTACCGCAAGTGCTAGATGGGCTATTCAGCCTCGTCAAGCGGTTATTTGGAATTACCGTCACGGCGGCTGATGGTCAAGCCCCAGTGTGGAATGAGGATGTGCGTTACTTCCAGATTGCCGATGAAACAGGCAATGCGATCGCATACTTCTATTTAGATCCTTTCAGCCGTCCAGCCGAAAAGCGCGGCGGTGCCTGGATGGACGAGTGCCTAGTCCGTGCCAAAATTATCGAAGCTGGCACGCCCACCACACGCTTACCCGTCGCCTATTTGGTCTGCAACCAGACTCCCCCAGTCGATGGCAAACCCAGCCTGATGACTTTTGGCGAGGTAGAAACCTTATTCCACGAATTCGGTCACGGCTTGCAGCATATGCTGACCAAGGTTGATTACCCGGGTGCAGCAGGCATCAACAATGTGGAATGGGATGCGGTAGAATTACCCAGCCAGTTCATGGAAAACTGGTGCTATGACCGACCCACTTTGATGGGAATGGCGAAGCACTACGAAACCGGGGAAACCTTACCAGAGCATTATTACCAAAAGCTTTTGGCAGCACGCAACTACATGAGCGGTACTGGCACGCTGCGGCAATTGCACTTTAGCTTAGTTGACATTGAACTGCACCATCGCTATCAACCGGGTGGGAATGAAAGTGTAGCTGATGTGCGAAACCGCATTGCCAAAACCACAACAATTTTGTCCCCGCTGCCAGAAGATGCCTTTTTATGCGGGTTCGGACATATCTTTGCTGGCGGCTATGCGGCGGGTTATTACAGCTACAAGTGGGCTGAAGTTCTCAGTGCTGATGCCTTTGCAGCTTTTGAAGACGCTGGCTTAGAAGATGAGACGGCTGTAGCTTCTACAGGTAAGCGCTTCCGCGACACCGTGTTGGCGCTGGGTGGTAGCTTGCACCCGATGGAAGTGTTCAAGTCCTTCCGGGGACGCGAACCGAGTACGGAGCCTTTACTGCGCCATAGCGGCTTAGCCGTGGCGTCACGTTAAGGAATCATTTCGCCGGGAAATCTCGCCGGGAGTAGAGAGAAATCCCATCCTGTAGAGACGTAGAATTTTGCGTCTCTACAATTCCTAAGATTTTGCACAATCTGTGTGCGTTCACATTTGTGCGTTAGCACTTGTGCGTTAACACTTAGTCATCCGACTTGATAATTTTGCTGAGTTTTATAAAATTAATACTTGCATATAAGCAAGGATTCGCAAATGCCGTCTAATGTTGTTGTTGGGAATGCTCATAGTGAAGGTGCAAATCGTTCTGGTTGGTTTCTCGGTCATTTTATAAACCCAATCGATGACATTCGATCGACTTCCAGCCTAGAAGTGAAATGGGGGATTCACCCAGCAGGAGACGGTAGATCCGAATGGGCAATGAATGAGGAAGCAACGACACTTTCTATCCTGATTAAAGGACGATTTCACGTTAAATTTCCAGAGCAAGAAGTCTTACTGTCTCGTGAAGGCGACTACGTTCTCTGGTCTCCAGGCGTGCCCCATTCTTGGTCTGCCGAGTCAGATTGTACCATTCTGACTGTCCGCTGGCCTTCAAAGTTGGGAGATAGTGTAGCAGTTAGTTAATTGCTTTCAATATCGTGTTAATCATCAAAAAAATTCATGTTTGCACAGAAAATTCTTCTGGATTAATTCCCCAATTCACCCAAGCGATCGCTTCCCGTGCCGATATCATCTCAGGTGGTACGCGCAACACATGAATAAATCCGGTGCTTGGGCAAGTCATCTTCAACAAAGATATCGGCTCTATATCAATATCGGTATCAATTTTTAATAAACTGTATTTTTGATAAGAATCTAACGCAATTGCCCCTAATTTCTGGGCGATTCTTTCGTAGCCAATTCCTTGAATTAGCACTCGCCGCAGTTCGGCGTTATCTTCATCTATTATCCATTTTGCTTCCCACTGATTCGGATGCAGCTTCCCAGATTTTTCAAGTATTTTATTACGCAGTTCATAACTATGGCGATTAGAAATCGCAGCTAGACAAACAAAGTCCGCCTGCGCGGACTAACGGAAAATTTGACATCTTAAAACCTGCGTAGGCAGGTTTCGTCTGTATAGCCGCGAATTCCATTCGTCAAGGCATTCTCATTACCCAACCTTCAAGGGCACAGGGCGCAATCTTCCGGCTACTTCGACACTGGGAAAATTTGGATCGAAAGTCAAATTTTCCAATCCATCTTTGAGAAGTACAAAAGTATCCTCAATCTTTGCACCCCGTACACTGGGATTCCAGGCGATAGCCATATTTTCTTCCAACGTGTCATTAGTCGTCGGATTCGCTACAACTTCTCGCGCCAAATATCCAGTCGTTCCACCTTGATGATGTTCTCGGATGGCATTAGGATATCCGTGCTTTTGATAAACATCAGCTAAAGTGTCATAAACTGCATTCAGAGCGATTCCAGGCTTTAAAAAATTCAAAGCTTCCGCTTCAATTTGACGCACATCACCATGCAATTTGGCGCTTTCATCCGACGAACCGAATGATACAAATCGGGTCAGATTCGCATACAAACCATGTCTTCTGGCGCAAAATACCAGCATCGCTTGCCGTCCAATCTCTTCACCTGTGGCGGTAGCATGACGGTATAGGGGCAAACGTCTCTCGCCTGCTACCAGCGTCAGCGCTGGATGTATCCCCCGCGCCCATAATGCCTCCGCACCCGCACCGGCAAGCTGATATTCTGTCCAATCCGGCTTGGCGGCTTTGAGTACCTCTGTCATCGCCTCGCTTGCCTGACGCCCTAACTGGCGATATCGCTCCAGCTCGCTCGACATCAGGGTTCGTTTATGCTGTTGTAGAGACGCGGGTAATCGTTTCTCGACATGAGGAATCGGGCGATCGCTTAAAACCTTCCCTCCATTGGTCGCCTGTTGCACAAAAGATTCACGCGCCGCCGCATCAGCCCAAGGATTAGCATAATGCTGGAAATTTCCGGAAATTTCCTCATCTTTTAACCGCTGCGCTTCGATTTCATCGGTTAATATCCAGGCATCCTCAGCAGTCACCAGCACTTCTGCGATTCCAGTTTCAGCCGTCAGCAGTACGGTGCTAGAACCGCCAGCAGTCGCCCAGGCGAACCAATCTGTGCCGCGCAATCGCAAACCCTGCGCTTCAGATTCTGTTAAGGCGTTTCGGATTAACTCTAGCTTCTGAGAGACTTCTTCACTAACTTGATTCATAACTCACCTCTTACAGCAGGAAATTCCTCCCCCAGCCCCTCCCGGAAACGGGGAGGAAACTGAAGTTCTTGCCCCTTCCCTGCAAACGAAGGGATTCGGGGGTTAAGTTTTGATTCACAACCGCACAGGATTCTCAAGTGTGATGACGACAGCTTGCAACTCCTTCACCTTCTCCTCCGGAAGCGCATCATTGGCAAACATACCTGCGGCTAGTTCGGTTCCCGCCAGGTACTTAAGCCGATCCTGAGTCCGATAGGGAGGATACAACTCTGCGTGCAGATGCGCTTCTGGGTGCGGATTTCCATCGGTAGGTGCTTGGAACCACGCCATCAAGTAAGGGAAAGGACGATTCCACAAACCGTCATACTTGAGAGTGACCGTTTTTAAGGCTTTGGCGAGTCCTTGGCGCTGCCCATCTGTCAGATCCACAAATGTAGCGGTGGGCTGAATCGGGGCAATCCAGACTTCGTAAGGGTAACGGGCAAAAGCGGGGACAAATGCGATCGCTTCCTCATCCAGATAAATAATTCGCTGATTATCCAAAATCTCTTTTTGGATCAAATCTTGCAGCAAACCCCGCTGATGTTCCTGATAATACGCTTGTTGCCTCTCTAACATCCGCGCTGGGACGGGTGGAACAAACGGATAAGCGTAGATTTGCCCGTGGGGATGCTGTAAAGTCACCCCCATTTCGACCCCTTTATTCTCAAAAGGCAGTACATACTGAATCTGGGGCATTTCGCCTAAAGCGCGAGTGCGATCGCCCCAAACTTGCAACAATAACTCTAATTGATCCAGTTCTAAAGAACTGAGGGAAGCTTGCGGATCTTGCGTAAATACGACCACTTCGCACGCGCCGTTTGCTGGGAGAGTCTGCACAATGCTAGCGGGTGGATCGTGTGCCCCTAAAGCCATTGAGGGAAAGCGGTTGTCGAACACCGCCATATCATATTTCCCCTGCGGGAGTTCCGTCGGAAACTGAGGATCTTTGGTAGGTGCTAACGGATTGTATTCTGGGGGCGGCATAAAAGTCCGCCCCTGACGGTGACTTGCATAAGCAATCCATTCGCCCCGCAACGGATGCCAGCGCAGGTGAGGATTCGCCTGCACTGGCTCATTACTAGGGCTAGTGGCTGTAATTTCCTCCGCAATGGGGAATCTGCTGTATAGAATCAGCTTGCGACCATCCGGCTTCAACAGCTCCTGGGAATACATTGTTTTCTTGCCCCAATGCAGCTTTAACTGTTGTGAGCATAACGTCCTCTTCGTCTTCCTCACCCCTGCCTAGAGTTGCATATGCGATCGCTTCGATAGGAAATTTCGGAGTCCGGTCGGCATATAGCAGTCCGTTCGCTTCTTGGTAGGTATCGGTCAACTGGGTGTAACAAAAACCGCTAAATAACTCGACTCGGTTCACCACATCTAGTAGCGCCGTATACCGGATTTGCAGTTCGGAGACATCATGGGAACGCACATATCCCCAAGCTTTTTTATCTTCCCGACCCGCATAAGCAATACCGCCAAACTCAGTCAGCATGATCGGCTGTCCTTGATGAGGATAGCCATCCAGCGTCAGAACCCGCCCACCCGGACGTTGGCGATCGAAAAGGTCTGATAGCTTCACTTCTGGACCGTAGCGTTTTGCCATCCGAGTCGGCTTATTATCGTAGTCGTGGATAGCCAAAATATCGGTCGCCGCACTTTCCCAACCGTCGTTACCGATGACTGGACGAGTTGGATCGAGAGTCTTGGTCAAATGATACAGTGCTTGGACGCAGTGCTGGTGGGCTGCTGTCGCTGTCAAATCGGGAACACCCCAAGATTCGTTGAAGGGCACCCAGACGACAATGCAAGGATGGCTGGCATCGCGTTCAATGACCTCAGTCCACTCCTTGGTAATCCGTTCCACCGCTTTAGGAGAGAAGCGATAGGCGCTGGGCATTTCTTCCCAAACCATCAGTCCTAGCACATCTGCCCAATACAAGAAGCGGGGGTCTTCAATCTTCTGGTGCTTGCGAACCCCGTTGAATCCCATTGCTTTGACTAGCTCAACATCTTGCCGCAACGCTTCATCGGAAGGTGCGGTCATCAGAGTTTCAGGCCAATAGCCTTGGTCTAGAACCAGTCGCAGATAGTAGGGACGACCATTGAGCATAAAGCGATCGCGCTGGATTCCCACCGTCCGCATTGCGGTATAAGACTTGATTTCATCCAGCAACTCGCCATTAGACCACAACTGCACCTCAACATCGATCAGAGTTGGCTTTTCCGGACTCCAAAGCAACTCGTTGCGGTAGTCGTCAATACCAGGGTCAGAAAGGGCAATGCGTCGGTGAATCTCTCCGTGAATTACTTCATAGGTATCGTTGACTAGCAACTGGCAGCCAACGGTTAGTTTTACCTTTACCTCGATGCCATCGCACTGGTCACCTGCAACAAAAGCTTCAAAGCCAATTTCCCAACGCTCAAAGTGCGGCGTCCAGCGGATGCGCTCAATATAAGTAGAAGGAACGATCTCCGCCCAAACGGTCTGCCAAATCCCAGTGGTGCGCGGGTACCAAATACTGTGCGGTTCCAGTTGCCAATCTTGCTTACCACGAGGTTTTGCCAAGTCTTGGGGGTCGTCTTGCGCCCACACTGTTACCCGCTGCGGTCCGTTCTCATTAAATACTGGCGTAATATCGATGCTGAAGGGAGTATGTCCGCCTTCATGGTCAGCCATAAATTGACCGTTGATCCACACGCGGGCGCGATAATCTACCGCCCCGAAGTGAAGCAGCACCCGACCTGCACCCTTAACAATGTTAAATTCCCGCTCATACCAGCAGTTCGGGTGAAACCCTGTGTCGCCAATGCCACTTTTTGAGGATTCTGGCGCGAAGGGAACTTCAATTGTATGCGTCCACCCGGAAACATCTGAGGGTCGAGTTATCTTCCCCTCATCGTCATAAGTAAACTTCCACGGACCGTTGAGACAAATCCAATGCGATCGCTGTAACTGTGGACGCGGATATGCTCTGTCGAACTGGTCAAAATTAGACTGAGTAGCGCCGCCAGACGCGATATAACAATTCTCCAGCCATTTCCCTAAAGAGTGCATATAGTCATCTATCCAAGGTTATATTTCTAGAGTACCCATAAATATCTGAGTACTAACTCTTTTAAGTGTTTTTCTATAAAATTTTTTAAATGTCTACACAGTCTGGATTTCAGCGATTTAAGGTTATTTTTTTCTAGCAAAAATACAGTTTAAGAACCAAGACTGTTTAATGCCATTAATAGGATAAGTAATGCCTATCATTATTACTACATCCATTTGCCGATCTTTTCCGGAGCGAGGTACGTTGCCTCTGTACCACATATCCGGCTACTGTGTTATCGACGCCTCAAAATTGTAAGTCTTATCGTGACTCAGATACGTAACTTTTTGTTTGAGTTCCGTTGCCATAATAGCTTGCATAAAATCCTCTAACGACGATTTAAAATTCGTGTAATCGTTGGAGTGAATTGGGATGGCATAGAAAGAACAATTTATTGAATTGCCTTAACGCCTTGCTTGGCATCGATTATCAGACGAATTGCGAATGCTTTTGTTCCATACAAGTGCAGCAAAACCAAATCGATATCCGAATACTGTCGAGGAATTTCCTTCAGTTGTTGGTTAGCGAAGGTATTGCCAGTAATAAAGAGACGAAATGCCGTCTTCCCAGAAGCAGGTTAAAGCTTTAGCAGCCTCGCATAACAGGTGGTAGTACGGCTGTGAGGAGCATCGACCCGTGTCTTCCAGGCATCGACTTAAGCTAAAAATCAACATTCCCCTTGGTAACAGTTAAAGGTTCCAAGTTTTGAGCAGATTAGGTTGCATTAAACTCCCTTCTTTATTAATTGTAGCAGTTGCGGAAAGGGAAGATATGATGGGAATGTTTGTATTCAGTTTTTGCTCTGCAATGCACTCGAAACGAGCTTTGTGCATTTGCGAGAGTAGAATCAAATCGATCGACGGCAGATCGTTAAGATTTATGGCGGGATTTTTCCAGTAAGGTGAGCGAAGATATTCGCCCAAATGCCCTCTCTCTGGCTAATGGAAAAAATTTGGATTGGTCAGAATTGTAAATCCGGCGTTATGTCAGGATAACTGTGATGGTTGCAATTAAGAAAATTGGGAGATGTTATTAAATTGGGTTATTTGCCGTTCGCAGAAAGAGTATATTACTGTTGCTTCATTGATAACGTACCTTTTCTCAAGAGTAGGATACGTTAGCACAACGCTTGTCAGGCATTGTTAGAAGCAAAAGAGTAATAATTTTGCTGCGTTCATCGTTCAGGAACACACGCTCCAATTTTGGAGAAGAATCGCGAAAACTTAACGATTTAACGAGCCGAAGCAGGCTGGACAGGCGAGCTGGTAGATTTCAGCTTTGGTGAATATGCTGACTTTGACAAGGTTTCTGATATAGGATTAACATTAGCTCGCGTTAAGCTTCCTAAACTTTGAAATCCTTCTGACTTATTAAAGGTTTCCAAAACCTGATCTAAACCCGTCATCTCCAATAAAATCCTAACCTGTTCGCTCTTGGAATAAAGTAAAATTTTGCAACCTGCGGAGCGGGTAAGCCTTACCATTGAAACAAGAGCCATTAAGCCAGAACTACTGATAAAAGTGACATTTTTGAGATCGAGGAGAACAAATTTGACTCCTGCGTCGATCAGATTCTCAATTTCTTGATGAAACTGAGCTGCTCTAGAGCTATCAAAAATGTCTGGGGATTTAACGATTTTAAAAAGAACGTTCATCTTAAAAACCTCAATGGGTAAATGGACTAAGGTGGGCACTGCCCACCTTAGAGTGGGTTAAAGTATCGATTTTTACAGGGAAATTTTGGATTCTTGGAAGTAGCGGGCGATCGCATTTTCCAGCGACGGCAACAGTACCCCTCGTTCGCTGCCCAGAACGCTGTAGATTGGGCGTGGTGCCAATAGCCTCAGCGCTTGCATGGGACAAGCTTCAATTCGGGTAGCATCGAAACCAGCTTTCTTTGCAGCAAACCGTGCCAAATCTGCCCAAGAACTCTCACCAGGGTTCGCAATGTGCCACAAACCGTTCTCGCTATCAATTAAGAGGTCAAGGCTGGCATTGACCAGATCCGGAACGTAGGTCGGTGAAATGACCGAATCTTCTGCCGCAATAAAGGGTTTTCCTGCCGCTAGGGTGCGGAGCGCCATTGTAATAAAGTTGTACTCGTCCCACGGCCCGAAGAAGGCGCTGGTGCGGACGACGAGCGACGAGGGATGAAACTTTAGAACTTGCGACTCAGCTTCTACTTTGCTGCGTCCATACACATTGAGCGGTGCAACAGCATCGCTCTCCACATAAGGAGCAACACCAGTTCCATCAAATACCAGATCCGATGAGAAGGTGAGCAACGCCACTTTCTGCATCGCGCAAGCAGCCGCAAGAGTTGCTGGGCCAACTGCGTTTTCGCGCAGACAAGCATCCGGTTCGCGCTCCGCATCATCTACGCGAACGTATCCAGCCGCATTTACAACCGCCCAAGGCTTGAGTTCAGCCAGTACCCGCTTAACCGAGGCAGGATCGGCAATATCCAGTTCCTGACGGTTAAGGAGGTGATAGGGGATACCCCGGATGTCGCAAATTCGAGCAAAAGCTTTCCCCAGCGTGCCTCTCGCTCCAATAATGGCGAGCGGACGCGGTGAGGAAGAACGGACAGGTGTGGAGGTGCTTAGGTACTGAGGACTGAGGTGCGTTTCTGGGTTTTTGTGCCTCTGCGCCTCTGCGCCATTGCTCTCCGCAACGGGTGGATAGAGCAGTCGCTGGTTTCTATGCCACCATCCTGGCACATCCAAAAGGGGATGGTGAGGCATCTCGCCGCGTGCCAACTCGCGCAGCATATGGGCGATCGCAGTTGGGCGGGGTTCGGGCGATCGCAAGTCGAACACCCCAGGCTCGTAATGACCGTTATCTTTTGTTACCAAGCTAGTCCAGTCATAAGAACCGAGGAGCGACCAAGCGGTGATAGCCCGCAGATCGATGCCTTCGGAACGCAGACGGGTTGCTGCTTCCCACACCTCTTTAACCCAGCGCAGTTGTTCCTCGCGGGTGCAACCGTGATGGACTTCAGTGACCGCAATTGGCAAGCCGTAGCGTTCCCATGTCTCTTTGATTAGCGTGTAGGGTCCGGCGATTCCTTCAGCACGCACCCGCACTGCCTCGACATCTGCGTACTGCTGCCGCCCATTTCCGCCGTGCGTCCACTGGGGATAGCGTTCTAGGCGCTCATCCAGAAAGCGATCGCTCGTTAAGTAGTGGTTAATCCCAATAATGTCTGGCGGACAGGGATTTTCTAAAAACCACTCCAGTTCAGCTTCAGGAATTCCAACTTTACATAGATATTGCCACATCGGGCGATCGGGATTGAGGCGACCAGACAGCAGATCGAAACTCAGCCAGCGACGCTCATTTTCAAACTCTGCTTGGTACGCCATCTGTGGCGTGCTGAACACCTTGCACAAGTCCTCGGTTTGCACCAGCTTTGCGTCTGGGTTAACTTGGCGAATGCCCTGCATTGACAGAATTGTGCCGCGGAGTTGCGTCAGCAATGCCTGCAAGAAAGTTAAACTATCCCGACCGTGAGGATACCAGTGACCGTATAATCCGCTAAAACGCGCTGTCGTGAGCGGCTCGTTAACAGGGGTGTAATTTTCCACCCACGGATAGCGTTGGGCAACGGCTTCGGCGAACTGGGCAAGCCCAGAGGCAAAGGTGGGATTCACCAGGCTTGTATGACGAGGGCCACTGCCGTGGTGAACTAAACCGACAATGGGACGGATACCGAGTTCGCGCAAACGTCCCAGTCGTTCATCCGCCCAAGACCAATCGGCGCTATCTGGCCCATCAGGGGCAGTTAATTCCCAGAGGATCGGGTAGCGAATGGCACTTACGCCGAGTTCGGCAAACAAATTGAGATCACTTAAGCGCGTTTTGTGGCCGTTTCGTTCCAACTGGTTGAAATAGCGATCGCCTACGCGGTTAACGGTACACTCTACTCCAGCCCACATCTCCAATTTAGAGTTTTGAGTTTTGGGCTTTGAGTTTTGAGTTCGTTCAGAATTGCTAATGATTAGTTCTTTACTTAAGGCTGCTCTTATCATTCCTCACCCCCGAATAACTTGTGCATGAAGTGTCAGTAGCCCATGACTCATGGCTATTGTTTCCGATGTTTTATTCATCGTTCATGGCAGTAAAAATGATTCAAGCAAGCATTAGTCATTAGCAAATCCCTAATGACTAATGACTGTTGACTACTGACTAATGACTAACGGCTTTTCCGTGACCGTTTCCGTTTGTAGTTGCAACTTCTGTCTGCGGGCGTTGTTCAACGATTTCACTGAGAGAAACATTCTGGGTGTAGTTGCTTCTCGCTTCCACAGGTTCTAAAGTGATTGGTTCTTGTTTCGTGCCAATCTGTTTGTGAACCGTGAGCGCCTGAGCCACGCATTGATCCATGTTGTAATACTTGTAGGTCGCCAAGCGTCCGACAAAATGTACCCCCGGGGTTGCATCAGCCAATGCCTTGTATTTCTTGTAGAGTTCGGCATTTTCTGGGCGCGGTACTGGGTAGTAAGGATCTCCCTCTGCCTGGGGGTACTCGTAAACAATGCTAGTTTTACTGTGTTCTTGTCCGGTCAGATACTTGAACTCAGTGATGCGTGTGTATAAATGCTCATTGGGGTAGTTTACGACTGGCGCTGATTGATGCACAGGCTTGTTGTGCGTTTCATGCTTGAATTCAAGGGAACGGTAGGGAAGCTTTCCATAGCGGTAATCGAAGTAAGCATCAACAGGCCCGCTGTAAATCATTTCCCGGTACGGAATGACTTTCTGAATTTCCCGATAATCGGTGTTAAGCATGATTTTGATGTTCGGATGAGACAACATCTTCTCGAACATCCGGGTATAGCCGTGCAATGGCATCGCTTGATAGCTATCGGTGAAATATCGATCGTCTCGATTGGTGCGGGTAGGCACCCGTGAGGTGACTGACTTATCGAGATCCGAGGGATCGATTCCCCATTGTTTGCGCGTGTAGTTCCGGAAGAATTTTTCGTACAATTCCCGCCCTACTTTGCTGACAACTACATCTTCGCTGGTACGGATCTGTTCTTTTTTCTCCGCAACCGAGGCGAAAAATTCTTCGAGTTGAAAGGAGGTGAGACTCAGTCCGTAAAGTTTATTAACGGTGTCGAGGTTGATGGGCATGGGTACCAGTTGACCGTCTACACTCGCCAAAACGCGGTGTTCGTAAGAGCGCCATTCGGTGAATTTGGAAAGGTACTCAAAGACTTCGCGGGAGTTGGTATGAAAGATGTGAGGGCCGTATTTGTGTACGAGAACGCCCGCATCATCGTAATGATCGTAAGCATTGCCGCCAATGTGCGATCGCTTGTCAACCACTAGAACCTTCTTGCCCGACTGAGTCGCCAGCCGCTCTGCAAGGACACTTCCAGCGAACCCTGCACCCACAATAAGATAATCGAACATTCTAAAAGCCTCGCTTATTTAATAGAAATATGGCGTGAAACCCTTACCGGAGTAAGGGAAAAATGAAACGGCTACCCTTGGGTAGAAAGTAAAAATTGAAAACCTGAAAAGTCAGAAAATCAACCAAAAACCAGTCCTTATTCGCTTTAAGGGGACTGGCTCAGGATGTTTGTTGGGGTTTGTTAACCGAGGTAACTCCTGCACGCTCGCCCAATTCAGACGCTGAAGTTTTGGCAACGCGATCGCGCAATTCTTGAGATACACTCGTGTCGTTCATTACACCCTCAATCAGTTGCATCATCCGCGCCCAAGTGGAATCCCACGAATTCTGCGCTAAGAAAGCATCCACCTGACTCAGCCATGCCGACCGATCGTAATTTTGCTCGATTGCTGCTTCGGCTGCGGCGACGAAATCTGCGACGGTATCTGCAATCTGCACTAAACCCATCTCTCCGTAAGGACGAACGACATCCCGGATCGAGGTAGATACAACTGGCTTCCCAGCGGCGAGGTATTCTGGAGTTTTGGTAGGGCTAATAAAGCGGGTTGACTCGTTACGAGCAAAAGGCAACAACGCTACATCCCACCCAGCAAGATATGCAGGCAATTCTTGATAAGACTTCCCACCCAGATAGTGAAGATTGGGATGTTGGGGCAGCTCTTTGGGGTCTATTTTGACGACTGGGCCAATGATAACCAGATGCCAGTCAGGTCGCGCTTGGGCCATGCCACTCAGCAGTTCCAGATCCATGCGCTCATCAATTACCCCATAGAATCCCAGACGCGGGTGGGGAATATTTTTTTGATCTGCTGGTTCCTCTGTCAGAGTTTTTGCTTGTGCAAAGTGCGCTCTCTCGATGCTACTGGGGAAGGCGTGGGCATTCGGGTGCTGGTTGCGCTTGGCTTCGTAAAGGCTCTGTCCGCCTGTAAATACCAAATCTGCACGTTTAAAGAGTTCGGCTTCGCGCTCAATCATCACGGGTGGCGCTCCCTTAAATGCAGATAGCTCATCCATACAGTCGTAGACAACGACTAAAGGATCTAAGTGGTCTGCGATCGCGATTGCCATCGGTGTGTAATACCACAGAATATACTCGCGGATCTGCGCTTGTGCTAACAAATCATCGAGCATCCCCTTTTGAGCAGCAATGATTTCTTCCTCACTCATTCCTTCGCTCAAGTAAGGCACCACCACCGAGACACCACTCTCGCGGAGGCTAACATCCAGCCGCCAAGATGGATCGGAACTGAAAATCGGTTCTTCAATGAAGAATACTCTTCGCTGCTTTGCACAGCGACTCAAGAGATGTTGCGGTCGTTGGTAGACAAAATCCCAACGCAAATGCGACAAACAAATGAGCGCCGGTGTATTTGACAAGGAATCAGAACCATCCGACTGTAATGTTGGAAATGCACTCGCTGAGGGAGACTCAAGTGCATCTTTTATGGAGAACTGTATCTCCCATGCCCCACCATTACTCACACTATTCTTTATCAAATTTTTGGGCTGGGACATAAATAGCCTCAGATATTTCGTAGATTGGATTTAAGCTTTCAGAATCGCCTACCTACACACAAAGAAGAACAAAGTGGAAAGCCTTGAAGTGAAAAGAACACTTAAAATTAATTCCTAGCTATAACTACAAAAAGCAGCTAGAAATGATGTTTTCCTGCCTTGTTTACCCTTTTTGCGACTCTAAAGCAGTTTTATTGACTTCGCACTTCTGCTTAATTTATCGGGTTTTATTACCATCCGCTTCTGCCTGGAGAAGGAATTTGCTGCCACTGCTAAAAAAATAATAGCTATTGTTGAGTTCTAGCTTCTACCAGAGGAATGACGCGACTTCTTCCTAAAGAATAAATTTAATGTTAAATTAGTTTGTGCTAAATAATACAAAATACCTAAGTATAGTGACTTCTAATGGGAGTAAACAAGAGATGCGGGTGGGTTGCAGGACTTAGAAGACAATGCTTCCAAGTAGCAGCATTATTGCATCCCTTTTCGATGGCTGTAGTAGCTTCAGTAACGAGCGCACGTAATCTCACGTAATTTGTTTTACGCCGGTTTATCATTTTAGGTGCTTGCGTTTTAGGTTATTCAATAAGAGTTATGTTCGCCGAAGCTGTGCGCTTAGCGATCGCTCTAAATGGATTGAATAAAGGTGAATTAAATGCTTGTATCCTAAAAAAATACAGCACTAAATTTATATAATTTATGCTTTATGTATCACCTTTAGTAGCAAATACAAAAGGTGTGCAAAAGTTTTTCGTAATTATTTTAATAGCTAAAGCTACTAAAGAAAATATCTTATTTAGGCTTTAAATAAAAACCTTAATAGTATATTAATAATTTTTATTGAGCGTGGAGTATACTTCGAGGAATTGCCTCGAAAGGCCTTCTGCAAAGTTACTGAACAGTAGATAGTAACTTCTCTAGGAGAATTTGGCGAACCTCCCAAAGGGAGTGATGAATCTTGACTCAGTTTTACAAACTGAGCGTTGAGCGATCGCTTGCTCAGAGAAACTGTAAAGCAGATGGATGAAAGGGGAAAATAGCCAAGGAAAGTTAATAACGAAGGGAAAATATTTTCCCCTCGATGACACAGTCTCAACTAATCACTAAGCTTATCTGCTGTGCTATCGGGAGAAGCATAGCATAGCATAGCTCCCCATAGAACTGTTTGTATTCTTAAGCACACACTGGCTTAAAGTAAAGTCAATCCTTCAGGGAGAGGTGGGTCTGTTCCTCTGGTAGAAGTAAAGAGAACTGATGGCAGTTATTCTTCCTAAGAGCGATCGCATCTGAGGAGAATAGCAAAACGCTCTGGTAATTCCAGACCCGTATTCTAAACCACGATCGTCCTAGATCGGGACTTCATGAGCGGGAAGTATATCCAGTCTTCGTAATTTAGCTGCCCATGAAGTTAACAAGACTGTTTTTGAATAATAACAAATCGCAGAGTTCTAGAGAATAAGAAAAACCACTACGATGAAACCTTCTAATTTGTCCAAAGTTCTTTTTGCAAGTACCTTTGCCTTCACTGTAGCGGCTCTACCCTTAACTCTGCCTTCTGTTGCCCAAACAGGCGGTGGTGCTGGTGGTTCAGCTTCCGGTACTGGTACGGGTGCAGGTGGCGCAACTTCTGGTACAACGGGTGCAGGCGGTGCAACTGCCGGTACCACAGGCGCAGGCGGTGCAACTTCTGGTACTACTGGCATCGGTGGCGGAACTGCCGGTACCACAGGCGCAGGCGGTGCAACTTCTGGTACTACTGGCATCGGTGGCGGAACTGCCGGTACTACAGGCGCAGGCGGTGCAACTTCTGGTACTACTGGCATCGGTGGTGGAACTGCCGGGACAACGGGCGCAGGCGGTGGCGGAACTGTCGGGACAACGGGCGCGGGTGGCGCAACTTCTGGTACCACTGGCATCGGTGGCGGAACTGCTGGTACTACTGGCATCGGTGGCGGAACTGCCGGAACCACAGGCGCAGGCGGTGCAACTTCTGGTACTACTGGCATCGGTGGCGGAACTGCCGGTACTACAGGCGCAGGCGGTGCAACTTCTGGTACCACTGGCATCGGTGGCGGAACTGCCGGGACAACGGGCGCGGGTGGAGCAACTTCCGGTACCACTGGCATCGGTGGCGGAACTGCCGGTACCACAGGCGCAGGCGGTGCAACTTCTGGTACCACTGGCATCGGTGGCGGAACTGCCGGTACCACAGGCGCAGGTGGCGCAACTTCTGGTACCACGGGTGCAGATGCTACTTCTGGGACAACGGGTGGAGGTGGCACCAGTTCCGGGACTTCTACTGCTCCTTACGGCACAGTCACAACGCCTGGGGGTGCAACAGGGACTACCGCTGCTCCTGACGCCACGACTACGACGCCTGGAGGCACTACTTCAGACACAACTACGGTTCCCGGTAGCACAACTCCCAACGGCGCTACTACAGACACCACTTCTTACCAAGGAGTTCAGTCTGCAAGAGGCGATCGTAACTCGAGTTGGGGCTGGTTAGGCTTGCTGGGTCTAATCGGTCTAGCTAATCTGTTCCGCAAGCAGAACCATGAAACTGCACGTCAGCGTTAAACCAGCGTTAAACCAAGTCTTTAAAAACCAAAGCTAACAACAAAGCCCTGGCTGTAAACCAGGGCTTTACTCATATATATAGCGTTTTTTACAGGAGTGAGGTACGCAAAAATTCACTATTATCAAGCTTTCCAGTTTTGAGAATGTACCTCACATAACCGAGAACCGCTATATGTAATTTTTCAAATTTTAGGAAAGTTTAGGCGATCGCTTTCAAGCTTTACACAGATCCCAGAATTGAATCCAGACCCCATTGATGCTTCAGCAAGTTCTGATAGATAGTGTCTCGAATTATCATTTGCTTATGTAGCTGAACCAAAAATTGTTGAGCTTGCTCGCGAGACATATGCTGCACTTGATCTGCAAAAGAAATTAGGCTAAATTCTTGCTCTAAAGACAATTCAATGGGGCGTTCCATAATATTCTCCTGTGCCCAACTAGGCCAAAAACTAAAGTTAAGTAATTGATATGTGTCTGAAAATGAAGCTAAATGAACCAGTTTATTTAAACTTCTTTTGTTGCCTGACAATTACAAAATATCATTTTCAAGTTTGCAGCTTCCTCTTCCACCCGATGTAACTTTAATTTCCTTAAGAAATAATCCGATAGATTTATTCAATAAGGATTAGCTAAATATCTAACACTTCTTTGCACTCAGGCTGTTTGAGCTGTCGGAGAGTGAAGGGCAGCACGAGCAGACTAAAGTTGGATAATGCCCATCTGCTTGCGTGTCAGATTGAGAGAGTCCTTTGTCACTATCGGATCTATCTGAACTTTTTTACAGGACACAAGAAAAATAAACTCTCTTTCCGCAGTGATGGGTAAAAAATAGGCATCTCAGGGAAGGAAGGCTAGAAGGTTAGGCTATTCTGCCGTATTTGCTTCAAATAAAAATCGCTAATTCCTGAATTAAAGCGAATCTGCACAAATTAAGCCATTTATTAATGCTTTTGACCATTTTTGGATCTATCCCCAAACAAGGAACATACTTCTAAGCAACCCTTCTAAGAGAAAATATCCACTTAAACTAAATAGCAAGCTCCTTCATCTATAAGCTCAACTCCAAGCGAACAGCACAAAATATAACTACTTGTCAGCCAGGTTTAGTGACTCGCTAGCAGCGTAGGTTATCAAACCGAGCGCCCCTCACCGTCGCCGGGAGGGATTGGGAGATGCAGGTTTGCCTCTGAAGATAAGAGGAGGGGGTTCTACTGTCCCCCTTAAACGGGTATCCCTAATCTACATAGCGATTGTCCTGATATAGCTAGCTCAAAGCTGAAGCCAACAGATAACAAAAAGGCTTCCTAGACCCTTCTTCTTCCAGGCTCTGATCTAATGAAACAACTCGCTATTTCTCAATTCCGTAAATATGGCTTAATTGGCGTTATCTCATGCGCCACCGTGCTAGGTACAAGTTTCTGCCTCCTGACTCAAGCAAAAGACTATTCCCCTACTCAAGGTCATCCCTCCCTTGGTTCTGGCTTAATATGGCCCACTCAAGGGAATCTCACTCAAGGCTTTAATACTTATCATGAAGGAATTGATATTGCTAATAGCACTGGAACTCCGATTGTTGCTGCCGCATCGGGTACAGTCATCAAAGCTGGTCGTGATGATTCGGGATGGGGATTAGGCAACGTAATAGAAATCCAGCATCCTGATGGAAGCCACACGGTGTATGGTCACAATAGTCGTCTTTTGGTGAGTAAAGGTCAACAAGTTACTCAGGGTCAAGTAATTGCTGAGATGGGTTCGACAGGGAATAGTACAGGCCCTCATCTCCACTTTGAGTATCATCCTGATGGTCGTCTAGCGGTTGACCCGGCTGCCGGATTGCCCTCTTTAGTCGCAGGCAGGATTCCACCGCCGCAAAGAGCAACCGCTGCGCCTAAACCGATTGATCCGCCTCCAGTGGTTTCTCAGACTGTACGCAACAACGCGGACACGAGAGGCAACACCAAACTCTACCCGAATCTAAATGTTTATTCTGGGGGTCGTCAGCAAGGGAACTCTCTTCGAGTACCGCGCGCGATCGCACCCAAACCACTGCAACCGATTGCAGTGACTCCGGCACCAGCGACTTATGCTGTTGCTGCGACTTTCAATCAATGCGGCAACCCCTTGATTGAAGGTGAGACGGCAAGCTCTCTGGTGAAAGTTTGTCGGGAAAATGGTCAATTGTTTTATATGGGGCAATTAAAGCAACAACCGAGCGCTTCGATGCAGCTTGCGGCTTGGCGTGTTGGGCAGGATCGGTATCAAGCGGATAACGGCAGTTATTCTTATTTTATTAGTCCACGCGGAGTAGAAGTTTGGCGAAATGGTCGTCAGCTCCGTTCTGAGCCTTTTAACGGTTCTTTGAAGATTTCACGGTTCTAAAAGGTTTGGTTTGACGACTGATGGTTACGAATCTTCAAAGAACGTGCTAAGAGAAAGTGCTACCCGATTTCTTCTCTAGATAGACTATCAGGTTCTCTATGGGCGATCGCTCTTTCTACCCTGATTTTCCAAGGGAGGTGACAAAGCGATCGCCTTTTCTTTACTTCTTCTTAATAAAACTTATTTTTCTTCACTTTTTTCTGAATAAAAAATTAAGATTTTAAGATTGCGATAATGTCTACCTTATTGTTTGACTATTGTGAGGAGTTAAAGCCTTACAGTATTGATTAACCAGATAGACAAAGCGTTCTGACCGACACGAGCATTACCATCTCGCATCGATGCAACTTTTCTGAAGGTGCGTCAGTGCGGGAAAACAGCGATCGGACAACTGAGCAAACGATTTATTCTAAAGCGGGGATAGACCAGATATTTCTGGAACTTGACTCGTTGATTGAATTGCCATCTGTCAGTTCACATTATTTGTGTATTGCTGAATTGTCTGTATGTTTTGGAACGGCTACAGTTGAACGTCTCATTTAGAAAGTAAATTGCACATTAGGTACCTCTAATGTGGCTGAAACTCAACAATTCATAAAAAATCACCTGAGTTTCCGAAAAATGTTTCCGAAAAACTCAGCAGCCATCCTGAAGCATCACAAAGTGTTTCTCAACCATACGGAGAAAAATCATGGAAACTCTTGCTTACATTCATGTTTCTAATACCTATGAAGAGGCAGAAGCTGGTATCGAGTATACTCTGCGTGACTTTTCGCTGAACTGGAAGCAACCACCGAGTTCAGCTTGGCTGGGTTTACTTGGTGTAGCTTTCTTGTTCGGAGGTCTCAGCGAGATCCAACCAGCTAACGCAGCACAGTATTTTGTAAATACAAACGGCAGTTGTCTCAATGCTCGCTACGGTCCCAGCACACGTTACGGAGTGCATAGCTGCGTCCGTAATGGAGCTGCACTTGCACCAGTTGTGGCTTATCGCAACGGGTATGCAAAGCTTTCTACGGGCCGTTATGTTGCTGCTAACTATATCAGCACGAGACCAGGTTCTGGTTCTAATCCTGGTTCTGGTGTTGGCGGTTCCTTTCTCCGCCTAGGCTCTAGAGGTTCTGCTGTTCGACAAGTTCAATCTGCTTTAGGGGTTTCACCGACTGGATATTATGGTTCGGTGACTCAAAGAGCAGTCCGGAATTTTCAGTCGAGAAATGGCTTACGTGCAGATGGAGTAGTGGGACCGCAAACTCGCAGAGCGCTGGGAGTATAGAGAAGATTTAGCTAAGAAGCTGGTCTATCTATCCTAGAACGAGCTGAGTTAACCTCATTTCATCGAATTGATTTTACTGTTTAACAAGAATAGGGCGCACAACTGCGCCCTATTCTTTTGGGTTTCACTCAAATTTGGGATGGGGTGAGTTTGCAGTCGATTGGTAGCAAAACTCAGTTAAATATCCCATCCTAAAGACTTCGCAACTTGATCTGCCAGAGTCATCGGGTCGAAAGGTTTCGCAATTACTGCCTTTACTCCTAGTTGAGCAAAACGGCGTTGGTCAGCAGCCTGCATTTTAGCCGTCAACAACAGCACGGGGATGTGCTGGGTTACTGGATTGGCTTGCAGCTGTTGAAAAGTCGTTGTACCGTCCCAGTCGGGCATCATCACATCTAGAAGGATGGCGTCAAGTGGTTCAACTTCAGCCTTGGCAAGCCCTTCCCTTCCGGAACTCGCTGTCATAACGTCCCAGCTGGCGACCATTTCTAAGCTTAGCTGAGCCACTTCCCGAATATCCTCTTCATCATCAATTACCAGGATGCGCTTCGTTGTCACCATTGCAGTTTTCCTTCCTGTTGGGAACCATCCGATTCAGCAAGGCAATGATGCGCCCTTCAAATTGTTCTGGAGTAATCCGACCTTTAGTTAGAAACTCGGTTTGTTCTAGCCGCAGCCGCTCTCTTTCGGCGTTGTTCAAATCCTTAGCAGAATATACCACGATTGGAATTTGGCGCAGGCGATTGCACTGACGCAGCCAGTCTACTACAGCAAAACCATCGTACTCCGGCAGTACGATATCCAGCACTAGCAGATCGGGATTGATATTTGCTAATTTTTGAATTGCCTCGCGTCCGTTCTTCGCGTGAATCGTTTCCAAACCGTGGCGCTCAAACCGAGCAATCAGTACCCGCGCCAGATCCAGGTCGTCTTCCACCAGCAAAACTCTAGCAATCTTTGCCTGTTGCAACGACTGCTCTAGCGCTTGAAATAAGGATGCTTCATTTAAGGGTTTGCGAACCCAGCCGGTAAAATCAGGAGGGCGCGGCTTGTCATCATCTGAGTTTGGTGGAAGCAATACCTGAGGCGGAATGTCGTTGATTGTAGAATCCGCGCTGTCAATATTAGAACTGGCTGCATTTTCCATTGCAATTGCATTGGAAGCGATCGCATCTGAAGGTTCAGACGGCTGCAACTGACTCAGATCGGTTTGCAGAAGGTTTCCATCTAGCAGGCTACTTAAGGTCTGATTCTCTAAAGAAGATTTGAGGAGATTACTCTGCTCTGGGGATAAAACGCTGAAAATGACGATGGGAATTTCCCTTGTATCGGGTCGCTGTTTCAAAACTGCCATTGTTTGCCAGCCGTTCATACCGGGCATAATCAGGTCAAGCAGAATCACCGCAGGTTGCTCCTGGAGCGCCAATTCTACAGCTTCTTGACCTGAGAAAGCCGTCTTGACTTGGTAGCCGCGCTGTTCTAATAAAGTTTGGACTACGGCACAGACCGCAGGCTCATCATCGCACACCAGCACGAGAGGCGTACCCAGTGCATTCTCAGCGTCCGAAGGTAAAGGCACGGCACTGTCCTGAGTAGCCACAGGGGAGTATTCGGCTTGGGCTGTCGTCACATCTCCCAAAGACAGATTCTCCCGTTCATCCTCAGCATTCAGCATTCGTGTCTCACTACCCAAAAGGGGCAGTGTAAAGAAAAAGGTACTGCCTTCATTCAGCGTACTTTCGACCCAGATACGACCTCCATGCTGTTGCACAATGCTGCGACAGATTGCTAACCCCAGACCTGTGCCACCTTTATCGCGCGAGTCAGAGGCATCAACTTGTTGGAATCGGTTAAAGATGCTTTCCAGCTTCTGTGCGGGAATCCCTCGTCCCTGGTCTTTCACTTTGAACAATACTGTGAGGGTGAGAGGTTGAGCAAGTGAGGGGGTAAATTCTTTCCCTGTTCCACCCTCCCCGACTCCAGAAGTGGGAAATCGCGTCTCTACAAGCGGCTCCCTGGTCTGCTGAATTTCGGCGCTGAGATAGACGTTGCTGCTAGGAGGCGAGAATTTGATGGCATTGCTGAGTAGGTTCGTCAGGGTCTGGATGATCCGGTCAGGATCGGCGTAAAGTTGGGCGGATGTGGGAGACACGGATAGGGTGACTCCAGCTTTGTCAGCCATTGCCCGCATCACCTCTGATGCCTGAAGCATTAGAGTTGCCGCATCGCAAATCTGATTCTCCATCGCCACCTGACCCGACTCGATACGCTCAATATCGAGGATGTCGTTAATCAGGCGAACTAAGCGGTCGGTATTCGAGACGGCAATCTCCAGCATCCGTTGAGCCTTTTCCGGTTTAGCAGTCAGCAGACCCCCTGCCAGCAAGCCGAGGGCACCGCGAATCGAGGTTAGGGGCGTCCGCAGTTCGTGACTGACGATAGAGACAAACTCATCTTTGAGGCGTTCTATGGCGCGGCGATCGCTAATGTCACGAGCGATCGCTGAGGCACCCGTCACCTGACCCACCCGATTCTTAATTGGAGAAATCGTAATGGCAACATCAATTTGGCTACCGTCTTTTTTAAGGCGCACGGTTTCATAAGGGGGGATGCGTTCTCCCTGCTTGATTCTTGCCAAAATTGACGGCATCTCATTGAAGCGGTCGGGTGTCAACAGAATCGAGATTGGCTGTCCCTTGACTTCTTGGGCGGTATAGCCATAGATTCGTTCAGCCCCTGAGTTCCAGCTGGTAATGATTCCATCTAGTGTTTTGCCCACGATTGCATCCTCTGAGGACTCAACAATCGAGGCTAGTTGGGATAAAGCTTCCTCCCCCCGCTTGCGTTCGGTGATGTCTCGTAAAATTACGGTAAATATTTTTTCCCCAGCTAATTCCAGCTTAGAAATGGAAGCTTCCGCTGGAAACTCCACACCATTTTTACGCTGTCCAAAAACCTCGTTGCGCTCTCCCATCTTCCGGGCGGTACCCACAGAAGTGTCAAAATTGCGAATATGCTGACGGTGAGCGATCGCAGCCCGCTTTGGCAACAGCAAATCCAGGGACTGACCAATTACCTCATTGGCGGTATAGCCAAATATTTTTTCCGCCCCTTGGTTAAATAAGGTAATTTGTTGAGTTTCGTTTACGGAAATAATTGCATCCTCAGCAATATCTAAAATCCCAGCCAGTCGCGCTTGCGATGCCTTTCTCTCCTCCTCTGCCAACTTGCGCTGCGTGATGTCTTGAATCTGAGCAGTAAACAACGGTTCACCCTTGGCATTATGCACCAGCGATCCACTCAAGAAAATCCATACAATGTGTCCCTGTTTGTGGAGGTATCGCTTCTCCACGTTGTAATGCTGAATCTTGCCAGCCAGCATTTGGTGCATATATTCCAGATTGGTTTCTAAATCGTCTGGATGCGTAATCGCTTGGAAGTTCCTAGCCAATAATTCTTGCTCCGAATAGCCAACGATCTCGCATAAAGAACGATTGACTTCCAGCCAGCGTCCATCTGTTGCCACCAGCGCCATTCCCACCGCCGCATAGTCAAAGGCACTCCGAAATCGTTCTTCGCTTGCTTGCAGCGCCTCCTCTATCTGCAAGCGGTAGGCGATTTGGTTTTCCAGTTCTCGGTTCGTTGCTTCCAACACTGCGGGGCTTGGGAGAGCAAGCGCTTGAGGAACCAAGGGCACCAGAGACGCAGCCGTGTACACCGAAACTAAAGCGGTAATTGCTTTGACGAACCCCGATAGCCAATAGGTAGGATGCCAAAGCGTCCAAATCTCCATGACATGGGTGGTACCACAGGCGATGATAAATGCCCCAAATAATAGAAAAATCCAGTCAAATGGAAGATCCTGACGCTTCCGGACAAAGTAGAACAGCGTCACCGGGATCGAATAATAAGCAAGGGCAATTAGAGAATCGGACACGATATGAAGCCACACCAAACCAGACTTCCATAGGTAACAATGACCGTGAGGGATAAACCCTCCTGAACTAAAAAAGACATTTAAAAATTCCAGCATCCAGCTTCTTTCCTTACCCTTGAAGTAAAAAAGACGTTTAAAAATTCCAGTATCAAGCTTCTTTCCTTAGCAGCCTGAGTCTACCTTAAAGTAAATTTTCTGGCAGGGCGATAAGATACTCTCAGAAAAGGCTTTAATAAGCTCCATTCCTCTCGTTGGTAATCCCATTTTGTTTGACCGTTACCATACTTAATTTTCTGAGTTTGATTTTCTGAAGCTACGGACTGGTAGAGACAAGGAAAATCGTAAGTATTTGACAATCCAAAATAGTATAGCAATCAGATTTTAGTTATGAGCTAGAGGTTCAGCTACCCGACTTCTTAGAGAAGTCGGGTAGCTCGCCTTCTAATCATTTAGTAAACTTGCTATCAACTCATTCTGCTAGTGGAGGGATGCATAGCTTTCCTAGCCTAACTTATAAATTTTCTCTGTATTTGTTTTCTCTGCCGCCTCTGCGGTTCGTAAAAAACAACATTTTTAAAGTTAAATGTAATTACGATAGCCTTTATTATTTTATTAATACATCTTTTTCATTTAAAATGGTTTATATAGGTAGGATTAAGCCTCATATTATTAAATACAGATTTTAGCAAAGGTGCGTTTGCCAATCAGTCTATGAAGCCAGAAGACATTCGGATAGCGATCACGCAAGCGAGAGATGCCTGGATTGCTCGTGACGCAGAGGCTCTAACCGCACTGTTTGCGCCCGACGGTGAAATCATCCTACCGGGTCAACGATGGCAGGGGCAAGAGAGAATTCGGCAAGAAGTCACTCATTTTGCTCACCAGTATTCAGATGTAAGAATTGAGATTCGGCAGGTAGTTGTTGAAAGTGATCGCGCAGTAGTCGAGTGGTATTACGAAGATACTGAAAATGCAACAGGTCATCGGAACAAAGCTGATGATGTCATTGTGATTAATTTCAAAGAGGGTCAGATTAGTCGCTGGCGTGAATATTTTGATACTGAAACCCCTAAGCTAAGAACACGATAATTGACTCTACCTATCAGAAACTTAAAGTCGTGATGATTTACCCAACTTGCCTACGCTCAGGGGATGGTTCTAGGGGAAACGCCAACCACACCCAAAGGTAAATCGCCAGACCAATTCCGGTTATAACAACGCTTAAAACGACTATAGCAACCCGTACACCGAGAAGTGACAGTCCCCACCGTTGCGCGATCGCTGCACACACTCCTGCAATGACCTTGCGGCGACGGCTGCGGTAGAAAGTTGCGGTTGGTCTTTCTGGTGTGTTTACCCCAGTTCGCAACCTGTTCGTTTTCAGGATTAAGGAAATGAGGAACCCGACAAAACCCAAAACCCCAGATGGAATCGTGATAATTGCACCCAAATGAGCAAAGGTCATCAACGTAATCACACCCCCAAGCCAAGGGGTTCCAGGACAGGTATAAATATTAAAAATAATAATTCCCCCACCACCGACTTCACAGGCGAAGCGTTCAGCCAAACCCGTACCCCCCAAAGTTAGTAGGATTGGAAAAATGCTGTAGAAAACACAAACGGCAAGCAGGACTAATTGCCAAGGAATCGAAAGAGAACGTCGAATTGCGATCGCAGAAAGCGCTGGGCCGAAAAATAACAGCGCCGTAATTATAACTAGAGAAATAACTAGAGAAAAAATGTCACCCATTTGCCGATTCCTAATATCTTGTCTTACCGTAGAAAACGCTGAACTAGAGTTGCTTAGCGATAGATTCAAGAGGATTAGGTTGAGCGTTTTTTGGAGGTTGTGGCACCACAGTTGGGTAAGGATTAATAAGAGCATCGTCAACCCAGCCGGAATAATATTTGACGCTAGTAGAATTCTTCGACAAATTCACTAAATCCAAATCGCCTCGCATGGCATTAAGGTTGATGCCACCGCTAGGATTGCGCTCTATAGAACCAATGCCTCTAGGACCTCCCCCAGAGTGACACTCACACACTTCATCAAATCCTCGGACAAAGCGCGAACCGTCCCAATGCCAGTCATTACCAGGCCAGGAGACAGGAGAAAACCACACCGGCGGCTTTTCCGATGATCCAAAAATTTCAGACCAAGAAGTTGCCCCCTGCCCATCCAGCGTCCCTGTGAAGCCTGTTTCATATCTGACTTCGTAACGACCTTTCCGGCGCGGCAGAGGTTGATTGCTACTGCTATAGTCTGTGGGCAGCCACCAGAGAACTTCAACGGTTTGTCCCCCAGTAGCATCGAGAGTAGCCGCAGGCGTCTCGTTCAATAAGGCGCTGTAGAGTGGCACTTTCTTGGTCGGTAGTTGTGCGGTGATGGCAAAGCGCCAGCATTTCCAATCAGGATTATCGGGAACTGACAATTGCAACTGGCAGACCCCGTTGCCTGTACCAACCCAAAGCCGATCTGATTCCAGCAATAGCTTATCGGGAATTGTACCGATGAGCGGACTGTTGTCTACGCGGTACGAAGTCACAGAACCAGATTGCAGGTCAGAAGAGTTGGGACGGTACGCGACTAATCCCATTCCTGGTGAATAGTTGTTGCCTTCTCCACTAATTTTTGTTGCCATCCAGAATGTTGGGCGATCGCGAGTTCCAGCAATCTCGAAATCCAGAATCTCTTGTCTATCCATCCCTTGTGGATGAATAACTGTCCATTTCTGCTGCTGCGGCTGATAACCGACGAGTGTTGTTTTGCCGGTATACCCTTCTCCTTGCGGAAAGGCAAGCGACCACCACAAGCGATCGCCTACAATTTTAGCGGCGGTAATGTAAGGAAAGCTCAGACAACCGCCTGTGTATAGGGTTTGAGTTTTTGGTTGCTTACTTTCGGGCGTAATTAGCGTAATTACGACTTTTGCTTCTTTTTGGCAATCTGGAGTTTCTGAATTCCCTTCACGACTTACCCGATATTGATAAGTCTTGCCTTGATATTCAATCGTTTCGTAACGAGACGGCAGATTTAACTCTCCCCCTAGCGCTTTTTGATGCTTCTCTGGCTGAGAAACAAAATTTTTGGGGAGGCTTCCTGGTTGCACAGAAAAATTACTACTATTTTTGTCAAAAATAAAATCATACTTGCGCGATTGAAACTTTACAGTATCACCAGCAGTCACAATGTTGCGGATGTGAAAATCAAATTGCTGAGAAGGCAATTCATCTTTATCGGAAACCAGTTTTGGCAATTTAGTTGCTGAATTATCCGAATTCGCTATCTGGGAACTTTTGTCAGTTTGTGAAGTCGTTTTTGAGTTTGAAGCCGTCGATTTAGTAGAATTAGTTGCTGGCTCAATTGCCTGAGGAGATTGAGGAGTTTGAGCTGCACAGGCATTGAGAATTCCAACAATACCGAAAATTGCCACGAAACGCTTCATCGAGAGGTTTTCTCTCTTTTTGGAAAAATCATTTAATAGGGAAATCACGTCTAAACACAGATGAACACGATAGAGATAGATACAATCTTCGTTTTTGGATTTCCCGATAAGTAAGGATGCGAAAAAAGCTTATTTAAATAACACTTTTGCTAACGTTTATTAAAGGTCTACAAAACAGATTTTTTTCCCGTTTCAGCCTTTTCGAGATGTGTCCGTGCCTTGTAGTCGAGAACACGTGGATCTCTTGAAAATTAAATTGTGCGCTTACGTGCTGTCTCGACTAACGCCTGAAAGATGCGTTGCTGATAGGGATCTTGGAGAGCGAGTTCTGGATGCCACTGAAGTGCGATCGCCCAAGGATGCTGTTCGTGTTCCATCGCTTCAATTACGCCATCAGAAGCGCGTGCCGTAACCCTCCACCCTGGTGGTACTGTCCGCACCGCTTGATGATGCCACGAGACTATCTCCGACTCTGTAATGCCAATCATCGCTGCTAGGCGACTATCGGGGTCAATTTGCACATGATGTTCGCAGAAGCGAGACTGATGGGTGCGGTGCGCGATCGCGTCACCAAATTCATCCGGCAGATGCTGCACCAAATTGCCACCCGTTGCGACTACCAAAATTTCCAAGCCGCGACAAATCCCTAGCACTGGGATATCTGTATCTAAAACCAGCTTGGCTAAAGCTAGCTCAAAGGTATCGCGCTGATGATCGACGTTATAAACTGTGGGATGGGATGAGTCGTTGTAAACCGCGGGGTCAATATCACCCCCGCCAGAAAAGATTAAACCATCAATTCTTTCTAAAATGGCTGCGGGATCGGGTTCTCCCGGCGGTAGTAACATCGGTAAGCCACCCGCTAAGCGCACTGCCTCTACATAGTCGCCTCTAATACTAAACAGGCGCGTATCCAGCTGACCAGCGGTAGTAATTCCAATGAGTGGCGGCTTAGATTTCATTTTCTGATGTTAGCAGTTGATCGGGCGATCGCTCTGGCTCCGTAACCTCAGCATTGCGAGATTTTATCCCTGATGCTGGGAATCGAAAAACCTCTCCTATTGCTTCCAGTCTCCATCCTGAAAGTAGCTTCCGGCAATAAAAAGCGATCGCTGTCTGTGCAAGGTAGCCAATTGCGAAATCTACCGCAACATCAAACGAGCGATCGCCGTCTTTGCATTCTTAGGCTGAGTTCCCCTTAAGCATGACTGTTTTTGCAGATTTAGCGTGTCGCAGGCAATACAGTTTGCTGTGCTGTCTTGGGAATTTCAACAGCGTATGGAGGCAAGGAGAAAGTAGCTGAATTTTCGAGGGAGACGCGATCGCCTTTAGATCGCCTTTGTTGGGTGCAACGTGCCGTAAACTCTGCATCGGTGAAGCCAAGCCAGAACATCATCCCTGCTGTTTAGTAATTCAGGAAAGTTGATATTTGTGAATATTCCCTAGGGGGTAATCAAATTAGGTTAAATTTAGGTTAAGGTAACATCTACAAGAGATTTTGAAATTAAGACTCAATGTCATAAAAAGATAGCCATGATTAATCCTGACCAAGCGAGCAAAAACAGCTTTCTTTACCCTCAAAGCCGCTATTACGGCTCATTTACGCCCGAACAACTCGCTTTTAATGCCAATTTGCAAGAGTTTGCTCATAAAGTTGGCTACATTTCTGCTCTAGAGACCGGAGGCAAGCTTGCTCCCGAACAGGCATATGAACAAGTGAAGCGTCTCTGGAAACAGTTGAAACAGAGCAAGAAGGCACTCTCGATTGGTGGAGATCGACCCTCAGAAATAAGATAGTTTTTAGAGAGTCGCATTATAAAACTGATACAAGCCAGTTGAGCAATGGAATTGCTGAATACCCCTTTTGTTGTCAGAGCGTCATTGAATGGCTAGATAGGAACTGATGACAAAAGTGTTGGTGATTGAAGATGAAGAAGTCATCCGTGAGAGCATCCTAGACATCCTGATTGAAGGAGAATTTATTGCCATTGGTGCTGAAAATGGCAGCATCGGAGTGCAATTGGCAAAAGAATTGCGTCCCGATTTGATTTTATGTGATGTGAGAATGCCAGAACTTGATGGGTACGAAGTTCTCAGGGCGCTTCGTTCCGATCCGGTTACAGCTCCAATTCCCTTCATTTTTCTCACGGCTGATACTACTGAAAACTTCTTTCACCAAGGGCAACTCTTAGGTGCAAACGGTTATCTTGCTAAACCGTTTACAACTGCTTCACTTTTAGAAGCGATCGCTACTCATATGAGAAAATAATCCGACTTTCTTATTCTTAAGCAGGTGCTTGGGAATGTCTATTTAAATTTACGACTAAAGGGGGAGGCGGAGCCTCTCTTTTTTTGTATTTAGGCAGATGCCAGTAAATGAGGAAAGTTTGGCATGGACAAGCGGCTATTTCTCATTGCTTTCTCATCACGCCTGTAGACTTTCAACGCATACTTGTAGAGAGAGTGCAGGAAGCAACGCCGTGGAAAAAACGGAAAAACAGAAGATGCTGGCAGGCGAGCTATATCTAGCGTCTGACCCAGAACTCGCTGCTGGAAGCAAACGGGCGTCTCGTCTATTAAGAATGTACAATGCGACAACTGAGGAAGAGCTAGAGTTGCGATCGCAAATCCTCAACGACTTGTTCGCTCAGGTAGGATCAACGGTTCAAATTGTACCTCCATTTCACTGCGATTACGGCAGCAATATTTACACGGGCAACGGATTTTACATGAATTACGGATGCGTAATTCTAGACTGTAATACCGTTCATATCGGTGACAATGTTTTGTTTGGCCCCTACGTGCAAATTTACACCGCCTATCATCCGACCGATCCCGAAATCCGTCAAACGGGTCTAGAACTTGCTGCACCGATTAAGATTGGCAATAATGTCTGGATTGGAGGCGGCGCTATCATTTGTCCAGGGGTAACAATTGGCGACAATACTACGATTGGAGCTGGTAGTGTTGTTGTTAAAGATATTCCTGAAAATGTCGTGGCGGCTGGCAATCCCTGTCGAATCATTCGACCGTTAACTTAAGTTTTTGCTGAGTTTAATGAGAAAACTTTTAATAATTTAACAGTAAGATGACCCCAGAAGAAAAAAGATTAAAAGAAGACCGCGATCGCAAGGCTCATTGGCGGCGATGGGGGTCTTATTTGAGCGAACGACAGTGGGGAACGGTGAGAGAAGATTATAGTCCTGATGGCTCGGCTTGGGACTATTTTACTCACGATCAGGCTCGTTCTCGCGCTTATCGCTGGGGAGAAGATGGGATTGCCGGGATTTCGGATAATCATCAGCGGCTTTGTTTTGCGATCGCGCTTTGGAATGGAGAAGATCCGATCCTTAAAGAAAGGCTTTTTGGCTTAACTGGGAAGGAAGGAAATCATGGCGAGGATGTCAAGGAATATTACTTTTATCTTGACAATACTCCCACTCATTCTTACATGAAATGTCTTTATAAATATCCACAACAAGCCTTCCCTTATGCTCAACTCGTTGAAGAAAATAAGTGTAGAGGTTATCAAGATCGAGAATTTGAATTACTTGATACTGGAGTTTTTGATTCTGATGCCTATTTCGATATTTTTGTTGAGTATGCCAAAGCTTCACCAGAGGATATTTTAATTCAAATTAGTGCTATCAACCGAGGAACTGAAGAGAAAACGCTGCATCTTCTCCCGACTCTCTGGTTTCGTAATACCTGGTCTTGGAATAATTCTGAAGATAAGCCCAAAATCAAAAAGCTCAAAAGTGACGATAATCTAAGTATTTTAGAAGCTACTGAAGCAACGCTGGGCGAACGCTGGCTTTATTGTGAGGGGAATCAGGGTGCGGAAACGCCGCCCCTACTGTTGTTTACAGAAAATGAAACAAATCAGGAAAGATTGTTTGGGGTAAATAATCCCTCGACCTACGTAAAAGATGGGATTAATAATTATATTGTCAGCGGTCAAAAAGATGCTGTAAATCCTAACCAAATAGGAACTAAATTTGCCGCTAATTATAAATTAAAAATTGGTGCGGGCGAAACCAAAGTGATTCGGCTTAGGCTAAGTGATATTCCTAGCTTTGCAGAACCATTTGGTGCGGATTTTGACACAGCTTTCCAAAATCGCCAACGAGAAGCTGATGAATTTTACGAAAAAGTTACTTCTCCTTGTTCGCTAACAGAAGACAGGCAAAATGTGCAGCGGCAAGCTTTCGCGGGAATGTTGTGGAATAAGCAATATTATTACTATGTTGTAGAAGAATGGTTAAAAGGCGATCCGATTCATCCGTCACCCAAGTCGCGCCAAAGCATTAGAAATTCTGAGTGGATTCATCTTTTCAATGATGACATTATTTCCATGCCGGACAAGTGGGAATATCCTTGGTTTGCAGCCTGGGATTTAGCCTTTCATGTCATTCCCTTAGCAACAATCGATCCGGATTTTGCAAAGCGGCAACTCGATAGATTGACGCGGGAATGGTATATGCATCCCAATGGTCAATTACCAGCCTATGAATGGGATTTCAGCGATGGTAATCCGCCGGTTCATGCTTGGGCAACATTCCGCATTTACAAGATTGAACAAAAAATGTATGGTCGCGCTGATAAGAAGTTTTTAGAGCGCGTGTTTCAAAAATTACTACTCAATTTTACCTGGTGGGTGAACCGCAAAGATATCGGAGGGAAAAATGTATTTCAAGGCGGTTTCTTAGGAATGGATAACATTGGTGTCTTTGACAGAAATGTAGAACTTCCTACAGGCGGAAACCTAGAACAGTCTGATGGTACAAGTTGGATGGGAATGTACTGTCTAAATATGCTAGCGATCGCGCTAGAGTTGGCACCGGAAAATTCCGCTTACGAAGATATCGCCAGCAAATTTTTTGAACACTTCCTTTATATCGCTGATGCGATGAACTGTATGGGCGATGCAGAGACATCTCTGTGGGATGAAGCGGATGGTTTTTACTACGATATGCTGCATCTACCTGATGGTAGCTATTTGCCATTAAAAGTGCGGTCAATGGTTGGGCTGATTCCCCTATTAGCAGTTGCCACGATTGAACCAGAAACTTTAGAGAAACTTCCAGGTTTTCAACAAAGAATGCAATGGTTTATTCAAAATCGCCCTAACCTAAAGCAAAATGTTGCGTGTATGGAAACGCCAGGGGTTGGTGCTAGAAGATTACTGGCAATCGCTTATCGAGATAAACTCCGCCGGATCTTAGAGAAAATGCTCGATGAAAATGAATTCTTAAGCCCCTATGGGATTCGCTCCGTTTCAAAATTTCATGCGAGTAATCCATACATTTTTGAGGTAAATGGAGAAGAATACCGGGTAGATTACGAACCCGCAGAATCCAGGAGCGGCTTATTTGGAGGGAATTCCAACTGGCGCGGGCCTATTTGGTTTCCGATTAATTATTTAATTATTGAAGCGCTTCAAAAATTTCATTACTACCTGGGTGATGATTTCCAAGTCGAATGTCCCACAGGTTCTGGTCAAATGATGAATCTCTGGGAAGTCGCCACAGAATTGTCGCAAAGGCTAACCCGAATTTTCCTTCAGGATGAATCAGGTAAACGTCCGGTTTATGGCGACTCGGAAACCTTTCAAAATAATCCCCATTGGCGCGATTTAATTCTGTTCTACGAATATTTTCATGGCGATAATGGCGCAGGACTGGGCGCTAGTCATCAAACTGGCTGGACAGGTGTAGTCGCTAAACTCATTCAGCAATGCGGCGAATACGGCGGACAAAATCAAGCTTCCAAACCTGCTCAAAAATAGGCTGAACGGTGAACTATTATCAGTAGCAGGGTGATTCAGCTTACTACTGCAAACTGGACGGGCAAAGTGTTGGGAATTGGAAAACTGGGTAAACCGGAATTCAAGGCTGGAGTCAAATGGTTAGCTTGGTCAGCAGGTCTAGCAGTAGCAAGCGTAGGAGGTTGGCTAGTTTATGGGTTGCTGCTAAATCGCTCCAGCGATCCGGTGGCGGTGCGTTTGGTAAAAGTAGAGCGAGGCACCGTTGAGAACACGATCAATGAAAGTGGCGTGGTTGAATTAGGCGGTCAGCAAACCCTCAAATCCCCAGCGGAAAGCGCTGTGGAACGGGTGTTAGTACAACTTGGCGATCGCGTTCAATCCGGTCAAAAACTCATCGTTCTGCGCGACACCAAGCAAGAAACAAGCCTCGACGCCCAGCAGTTGGAGATTACTAAACAGGAACTCACTTTGGCACGCAGTCGCCAGAAAGTTGTAGAAGCCCAGGAAAGGCTAACAACTGCCCGAAGAGAACTCCAAAATCGTGTCAATCAGCAGGCGGCAATTCGGAAACAGGAACTTAGCATCAAACGCAATCAGCAGAAGATTGCCGAAGCTCAGGAAAAGCTAACGGCTGCCCAACAGGAACTCAAGCAGCTGCAAGTCCTCGCTGACAAAGGCTTCATTCCAGCCAACGAACTCCAGAATCAGCAAGAACAAGTCCGCGATGCCCAGTCTGCTTTACGAGATGCTCAGTTAGAAGCGAGTACAAGTAACTTAGAACTCCAGAACCTTCAGCAGCAGCGTCAAACTGACCAGCAAGAAATCTTAGACAAGGTGGCGACTGCACAAACTGAACTGCGGCAGGCACAATTAGAAGTCGCTACCACCAGTCGGGACATCCAGATGAAGGTGCTGGAAATCAAAAATCTTCAGCAGCAACTCCAAAACAACATCGTCACTGCACCCATTCAAGGGAAAGTTCTCAACATCATGGTTAAGAATGGGAATGGCGTCAACATTGGGAATGACCTGTTGACTTTGGGCGATCCAACGCAAGAGTTGGTGAAACTCAATCTTTCCACGCTGAATGCTGCCAAAGTAAAGAGCAATCAACGTGTCCGCATTAGTGTGATTGGTCCCGATGCGAAGAAATTTACCGGACGAGTGCAAAGCTTGTATCCCCAAGCGATCGCTAGCACTTCTAGCAGCAGCGAGCAGGAAAGCCAATCCGGACAAGCCACGGTGCCTGCAACTGTCAAGCTTGACCAACCCACCCGCAGATTAATTCCTAGCAGCCAAGTCAGCGTCGAAATCATTTTGCAGCAGCGCCAGAACGTCGTGGTTTTGAATACGGAAGCCATACAGCGCTCTGGTTCTAAACCCTTTGTCTGGGTACGAGATCAAGGCAAGGCGCAAAAACGGGACGTATCTTTGGGGCTAGAGGGATTAACAACCGTAGAAGTGACTTCAGGTTTGCAACCGGGGGACTCCGTGGTGCTGCCCCCACCGGATGCTTCCTTAGAGCCAGGAACGCCGGTTATTGTTCAAGAGAAATTAGAAAAGAAAGATGAAAAGTGATTGGTAATTGGTAATTGGTAATCGGTAATTGGTAATTAATATCCTTGCTCTCATGCTCAGCCTGGGAAACAGAAAAAAGAAACATGAGAAGTAATTGGTAATTCCTAATTTTTAAGTTGATATGAGCCTCTCCCCCTTCGACCTCCTCGCGCTCACCTGTAACTCGCTACGCAGTAACCCTGTGCGTTCAACCCTTACCACTTTGGGCGTTTTTATGGGTGTAGCAGCAGTCAGCGCCACGCTTCAAGTGGGCAGCATCAGTCGAGCGGTAATTGCCAAGCAACTCGCTGAGAGAGACGCCCCTCAAGTCTCTGTCTACATGAATGGGGAACTCCGGTCAGAAGACATGGAATACTTGCGACAGCGGCTAGAGGGCGTGCGGGCAATCAGTGCCTCTAGTGGGTTCTATCCGAATCCTCAAACCTTATTTCAGGATAAAGAAGCCCAACCTAATATGAGGTCTGTTACTCAAGACTTTCTGCTCACGTCGGGAAAGCAATTGGTAGCGGGGCGCTTTTTCACTCCTGCCGATTTTGAAAACTATCGCCCTGTCGTGGTGCTCGATCAATTTTTAGTAGACAAACTTTTTAAAGGTCAGAAAGCTGTTGGAGAAACCATTTATGCCAATTCAAGACCCTACGTCGTTGTCGGGGTCGTGCCAACCGTTACCCCATCTTTTGGGGAACCTGAAGGTGAGGTATTGATACCGATGTCGTTTTACTACGCCCTGACGGGTAGCCGCGACCTTGGCTCCTTCAAGATACGCCCTTACAAAATAGAAGACTTAGAAGATTTGGCAGACAAAGCCAAGCAACTGATGGAGCAGCGCTTCCCAGGCAAAGAGGTTTATGCCTGGAACAACGTAGACGAAATCTTGGCGCAGCAGCAAACCTTGGAAATGGCATCCAATGGGCTGACAGCCGTGGGAATCATTTCGCTACTCATCGGTGGCGTCGGCATTGCCAATATCACAATCGCAGCAGTAATGGAGCGTACCCCAGAAATTGGGCTGAGGCGGGCAATTGGGGCAAAAAGGCGGGACATCTTGCTGCAATTTATTCTGGAAGCGGCAATCCTGAGTTTATTGGGGGGAACTGCCGCTATTATCTCGGTGCATGGCTTGACGATGGTTGTCGCCGAAACTTTTAAGTTACCTTACGAATTTGAAAGCAAGACGGCTGCCTTGTCCTTAGGATCTGCACTCTTGGTAGGAGTAGGCGCTGGATTTTTGCCTGCTGTGAGAGCTAGCCGACTCGATCCCGTGAAAGCACTGCGTAACTCTTAGCCTCACTAATAGGCATTGTGTCAAGCTGCCCAATTTCAGATTTTGGATTAAATGGGCAATTGTTCCATCTAAAATCTCAGGACTTACGCAGGTACGCTATAGGTAGTGGCATAGGGGCTGATAGAGCTACATCAAAAAAAACTAATTAATTGAGCCTGAGCATGTTAGTCTCAAGTCGAGTAGAGATTGA
>NZ_JAMPKG010000020.1:0-117644 GCF_039962015.1 Trichocoleus sp. AS-A1
AAATTGTGACCAAAACGCTGGGCACTTTCTAGTTGTGCCTGTAGGTCTGGTGTTTCGTGAGTTTGGGGTTTCTCCTGAACTGGGAAAGGGCGCGGCTGAAACTGGCTGTTAACTGGTACGAGAGTAGAATTTTGCGGAGCTTTTTGGGGGTCGTGCGATCGCGTTGCCATAGTTACAAATAACTTCTTCTATTTAGTTCAGTTAAGGAATAACTGAGAGCCATTAGGCTCATAGATCGAACCTAAGCGAGAACTCACGCTGTAAGTAGAGTATATTTACGGATTTTCTAATTTCGGAGAGTTAGATATAGCAACACAATGTAATAAATCGACTGTTGGAGAAGAAATCTATACCACCCAAATGTTGAGTTGAGAACCGTTTTTCCTAGTCAATTCGTTAAGGCGATCGCTTGAATGACCAATAACAAGCGAATGGATTCTGAAAAGGCTGCCATTGCTGAATTCACGTGTACTGATGAAGTGACTCCTGAACCGGACAAAGCAGTAAGGTGAGGCGTTAACTTTGTCCGCTCCAAAAAAATATGCTTCTCTATCTTGGCTCACAACTGGGATGATTGAGCGGTTCTCACTTGTATTTAATACATCGGGAGGTTAACACAGCTAGCTCTGTGTTAACCTCCCGATGTACTGAACGCTCATTGACAACGGCTATAACGCAAAGTTGTTCTGAGCCGATTCCAGAACGGCTTGCGTCGCCACATCCAGAAATTCAATCGAAAGAGTCTTGCCTAGTGCTACGGCTCGCTTCATTCCAGTCAGTAAGCACTTGACTCCGTCCCTTTTCACGGCGTTGACTGACAGCAGATCTACTACGACAGTGTCAGTTGCCAATTCCAAGGCTTGCTCTAGAGACTTGCCGAAGGCGGGGCTGGTGACACTATCTAGACAACCGCTGGGTCTTAGTACCACTGTGCTAGGGCGAATTTCCTGGCAGACAAATTGAGCGCGGGGTTTGGTGACTGAGTTCATAATGGCTTTCATGGGATTTTTTAAAACGTGTCGTCAATCGAAGAACACAACCTATCTACAAACACATTCCACTAAAATCCCGAAGGTTCTGATGTCAAATGTCACGCTTGTCAGTGTTTGCGATCGCTATTAAACAATGATCTGTCCCCAACCCCGGTCTGGATATACATTGCCCGTGTTTGCCTGTGCCGCTGCTGTTGCCGCCTTGCGCTGGTTGCAGCAAGGAGCGTCACCGTTGGACGCCGTGCCAGTAGATTTAATTGAACCCGCCGAAACGGTGTTGATTCCGATTGAGCAGGTTGCCGGTATCGGTGAAGGGATGGCGTTAGCGATCGCTCGTAGCGATCCTGGCGATAACCTTGACCTTACCCGCAACACGCCAGTCTGGGCGCTGGTAGAAATTAAAAATCAAGGATTAAAAATTAATAATGAACAAAAAGAGTTTTTAGATCCTCCGCCCTCAGTCACGATCAAAGGCGGTGAAGGGATCGGGCGTTTGGTGAGTGCTGACGATCAACCCGCTATTTATCGTTATGCTCAGCGGCTGATCCGAGAGAATTTGGAGCGGATGCTGGAACCTGACGAGAAAATCCAGGTGACGATTATTTTGCCAGAAGGGCGTAAACTCGCTCAACGCACCTCAAATGAAGCCTTTGGGGTTGTGGAAGGACTCTCCTTACTCGGAACAAGCGGTATTTCCCAACCCCTGAGTGCCCCCGGACAACTGGAGGCTTTCCGCGAGGAACTGCAACAGAAGGCTAACTGTTTTGATTGTTTGGTGTTTTGTATCGGGGAAAATGGCTTAGATTTAGCCCAGCAGTTGGGAATCAATCCAGAAAGAATGATTAAGACAGCGAATTGGCTGGGACCATTGCTAGCATCATCAGGTGTGCAAAAAGTCAAGAATATTTTATTATTTGGCTACCACGGAAAATTGATGAAACTTGCGGGTGGAATTTTTCACACCCATCATCACTTGGCAGATGGACGTCAGGAAATTTTGACCGCTCATTGTGCGAATCTCGGTTTACCAACGCCGGTATTGCAGGCAGTTTTGAAAAGTGCCACTGCTGAAGACGCCTTGAAATATCTGCGCCAATTGGATGCAGCAGGTAGTACCGATTGGGTGGGGCAAGTTTATGGCGCGATCGCTCAAAGCATTGACAAGCGAGCGCACGATTACATCCGCACTCACAGCGAACAACTCGTTACGGTCGGTTCCGTCCTGTTTGACCGCGATCGCCAAATTATCGTTAAAAGTAAAACAGGTACCTCGTTACTGTATCAAGTGTGTTAGTTTTATATGAATACACATCAACTTAATAAATAGCAATAAAGAAGTTTTTTATCTGCCGCTATTGTCAGTGGCGTAATCGAATCATGGAAGACTGGCTAATAGCAATAAACAATTAGCCAGTTTTTAATCCATTAAAGACTATCTGTACATCTGTACTCTACCTACTCAGGATAAGCCGGTGACTCTCCAGACTGAAACACCGCCTCAAATCGAGTATTTGGGGCAACTAAATCGCCAAATGATTGTGATTCTTGACTTCGGCTCTCAGTATTCTGAACTGATTGCCCGTCGGATTCGGGAAACACAAGTTTACTCGGAAGTTCTTTCTTATCGCACCACTGCCGAACAGCTACGACAGCTAAATCCCAAGGGCATTATCTTCTCTGGTGGCCCAAGTTCAGTGTATGACACGGGTGCCCCCCATTGCGATCCGGAAATATGGAACCTGGGGATTCCCGTCCTGGGAGTCTGTTACGGGATGCAGATAATGGTGCAGCAATTGGGTGGGGAAGTCACCAAAGCTGACCGGGGTGAGTATGGCAAGGCGTCGCTATTGATTGACGATCCCACAGATTTGCTCACCAATGTGGAAGATGGCACGACCATGTGGATGAGCCACGGGGACTCTGTAACCAAGATGCCGTCGGGGTTTGAAGTTTTGGCACACACGATAAATACGCCAGCCGCAGCGATCGCTCATCACGAGAAAAAGCTCTACGGAGTTCAATTCCACCCTGAAGTCGTTCACTCAATTGGGGGAATTGCCTTAATCCGTAACTTTGTCTATCACATCTGCGACTGCGAACCGACTTGGACAACAGCGGCGTTTGTTGAGGAGTCGATTCGAGAGATTCGGGCAAAAGTCGGCGATAAGCGGGTGTTGCTAGCACTTTCTGGCGGCGTTGATTCTTCCACGCTTGCCTTTTTGCTGCACAAGGCAATTGGCGACCAACTGACGTGCGTATTTATCGACCAAGGCTTCATGCGTAAGTATGAACCAGAACGGTTGGTGAAGCTGTTCCACGAGCAATTTCACATTTCTGTCGAGTATGTGCAAGCACGCGATCGCTTCCTCAATCAAATTGAAGGAATTAGCGATCCTGAAGAAAAGCGTCGCCGCATCGGGCACGAATTTATCCGCGTATTTGAAGAAGAATCTCGACGCCTTGGCCCCTTTGACTACCTTGCCCAAGGTACTCTCTACCCCGACGTGATTGAATCAGCCGACACGAACGTCGATCCCAAAAGTGGCGAACGGGTGGCAGTGAAAATTAAGAGTCATCACAACGTCGGCGGCTTGCCCAAAGATTTGCGCTTCAAGTTGATCGAACCTTTACGAAAATTGTTCAAAGATGAAGTGCGAAAAGTCGGTCGCTCGATTGGATTGCCAGAGGAAATTGTACAACGGCAACCCTTCCCTGGTCCCGGACTGGCGATTCGCATTTTAGGCGAAGTGACGGCAGAACGGTTAAATATCCTGCGGGATGCTGACTTAATTGTTCGTCAGGAAATTAATCGCCAGGGGATGTACCACGACTTCTGGCAAGCTTTTGCCGTGTTGCTGCCGATCCGCAGCGTAGGCGTAATGGGCGATCAGCGCACCTACGCTTACCCGATTGTCTTGCGCTTTGTTTCTAGCGAAGATGGCATGACGGCAGACTGGGCGCGTGTTCCCTACGATTTGTTGGAAACGATTTCCACCCGAATTGTGAATGAAGTTCGGGGTGTGAATCGAGTGGTTTACGATATTACTTCTAAGCCACCTGGAACTATCGAGTGGGAATAATAAAGTAGTAAGAATTTTTAACGCAAAGGTACCCAAAGGTTAGCGCCAAGGTACGCAAAGTTTAAGAGACAGAGCTTTCACTCTGTCTCTTTTTGGCTTGAAAGAGCGGTTCAACTGGATTTTGAAATAAATTATGTTTTCTTTAACTTTTGTGGAAAACTCGTAAAATTCTGTGGAAAAGTCCCCTCATCTGTGGAAAACTACCTAGATTTTGATTCTGCTTCGTAGGTAATTTGATCGGATTGGTAAGCAGGTGGCTCGATGTGAATCAAAATTCGGACGGGGCTAAATCTTTCTTTTAGGCGGTTCTCGACTTCTTCTGTAATTTGGTGGGCAGTTTCTACATCGGTGACGTCTACAATCAAGTGCATTTCGATGAATACCTGACGCCCAACAACGCCTCTAGAAGCAATTTCGTGACAATTAATCACTCCTGGAACTTGGATGACGATCCCATGAATGGCTTCGGGCGCGATCGCCATCTCATCGACTAGCCAGGGCAAATTATCTTTAATCACGTTCCAACCACTGCGAAACACTAACAAGGCAACGGGAAAGGAGAGAATAATATCCAACCACTGAAGTTGCGGCAGATTCAATACCTGTCCTTGCCAGACGCCAATCAACCCACCCAAAACAGCAATTGTCACCCAGACATCGCTCATGGTGTGCTGGGCATCTGCAATCAAAATGGGGCTGCCTACCTGCTGCCCAACATGGCGTTCGTAGAACGTGACAAAAATATTCACGCCCAGCACAATCAGCAGCAACCACAGCTCTGAGGGGGAAATGATGACGGGTTTACCACCGCCGCTGAGAATTCGCTCAATTGCCCCTTGCAGAATTTCAAAGCAGGCAATTCCTAAGAAGGCGGCAATTCCTAACGCTCCCACACCTTCAAATTTCTGGTGTCCGTAAGGATGATCCCGATCGGGTTGAGGTGAAGAAAATCGGCTGGCAATTAATCCCAAAATGTTGTTGGCGCTATCGGTAACGCTATGCAAGGCATCCGCTAGCAAGCTGAGAGAACCCGTCCACGACCCCAGCACTGCCTTCAACGTCATTACGAACAGGTTGAGCAGTAGGGTAATGATTAAAACCTTACGCACTGCCGAGCGGTTATCTGCTACCACAGAATTTTCCTCACTCGCCATTTAGAGTTCTATGGCATTCAGTCTAAAGCTTGTGGCTTCACCTTGCATCTATCCTCTTGTAAATGCTGTCTGTTCTAAGTTATGAGTGATAAGTTGATTCACAATTCAAAACTCTTGATTGCTCATGTCTTCTTCAAAACTCATCCTCAACTTGGTTGAAGGTTCTGTTTCCTTCAGCTTTACGCCCCAGGCAGCCCAAGATTTACAAGGCGCGATCGCTCAGTTGATGCAGAGTCTCAAAGTCATTGCAGGTGGCGGCGGCAAAACCAATCCCCAAAAACCAATGGAATATCGATACACGGGGGATGTCTTTCTAGAGATTTTCTGCAATCCTAATATCTGGCCGACTCCCTTTGCCGCTAAAGTTTTGATCTCCCTCCGAGATGACCGCATTCGCCTGACTACGGAGGCAGAACTCACTCGCTTAATTGAGGATGTTAATCAGTATTTAGAACAGATGGGCTAAAACTGGGCGGGCAAATGGTTTCTTTAGATTCTTTCTTAGGACAGATGCTACTACCCTAAGAAGTCTGCAAAATGTCCCTTTGTGTGTGCTAAATGGTAGCATTAAGACGCCAGATCCTGCGTTTGTTTACTCGCTTGGCGGAAAGCCGAAAGCTAGAAACTTAAAAGTGAGTGGTGCCGAGCGGTTATTTATCGAAAGCGATCGCTAAGGGCTGTCTAACCTTCATTCAATCTGACTGATTTATCTAATGAACTCTAATAATCTGCTGGAGTTAGTACAAAAAGGATTTCGCGTTACTTTGGGTGCAACCGCTTCTCTAGTTGAGAGCGTACAAGACACTCAAAAGCGAGAGCAAAATCTTGAGCTGTTAAAGTCAGACGTCAATCTGGTGGTTCAACAGCTAGCAGAAAAAGGAGAGATTACGGAGCTTGAAGCCCGCACTTTCCTGAATTCTCTAATGGCGCAAGCCAATGATGCAGCTAGCACACAATCTTCTGGAACTCCGAGCCGCCCTGCGACAACGCCGGTGACAACGGTTGCCCAGCCAGATATGCAATTGGAGCTAGAGGAGCTAACTGCACAAATTGCTGCAATGCGAACTGAGTTAGAAAAGCTGCGCGACCCCAACTCAGGGATTTAGGTCGGGGATTGCTAGCAGCTTTATCAAAGCATTTATTAGGCTTGCTCCTAGTAGCCTATCTGAAAGTTTGTGCTGAGCAAAACGAAGGAGTTGAAGTGTTGTCACGCATCTCGGTTTGAGCAGAGATCCTACAAAGAGATTTGCGCGATCGCAGCGCGATTGTTGATGACAACGTTACGCCAACGCTCCACAACGTTTTGCTCAGAATGGCATCTTCACTTTTTGGATAGGTCTAACAAGCGAACTTAATTATTCGCACTAGAAAGAATCAGAATATTCTCCAAACCAGGCTAATTAAGAATCAACAGGTGAAAGAATAAAAGCAGTCTTTCCTTAAGTTGAGACAAGCGTGGAATCAAGCTTGTCCTGAGTTTCACTGTTTCCAGTGGAACTTTAGGATTGTCTTAAAGGTAAAAAAATATCAATCGTTCTCCCATTGTTCTTGCCCCATCAGATCGCCTATGCGATCGCGGAGTAAGATATTGCATCTTTCTAATTCACACTCAACACAAACCCACTCCCGTGCAGGGATGTACTGGCACAGAACGTAGATGGGTTGCTGACGAGTCACAATTCCTTTCTCCACCAATTGACGGGCTTCTTCTTGAAGAACGTCGATGGAGTATTGCACAGATGATTTAGGCGGCATTATATCAGCAGTCATGGTCTCAGCCTCGAAACTAACGAGCTACGACTATAACTTAATATAATCCAATACTGCTTAGCGCGGAAATAATTTTTGAACAGTATATCAAGTTACAAATGAATTTATTCGTTTAATAAGGATTTCAAAAGTCAGGGAACTTTGACATAAAAATATATCCTTATGCTGATGAAATTGTCGAAGAACGGGTCTATTTATAATTAAGCCTGTATTTTCAAATTGAAGACACCGTAAATAATCGGTGATAACGGTTATGACATTGATTAACAAAATTAATCAATGTGTTGCACAGTTGCTAAATGCTTAGAGCTGGGGCACCGAACAAAACTTCAAGGGCGATCGCCTGAGCCGCTGGCATCTGCCCGTAAGAAAACACACAAGGGATATGTGGGGGCAGATGTGGGAGAAACTGTTCCAGAAGATAAGGACTGCCGTAAATCACTAGCGCTTGGAGTTCGGCATTGCCTAAGAGTTTTTTAAACAAGTCCTGAGCCAACGGTGTCAAGCCAGCACTGCCCCGGAAAGGATTCCCACGGATGAACAGCTGGAGTAGGGTCGGTTGGGCATTTAAACCCGATTTATGATAAAAGACCCAGCCAGGAATTAAGGTGGTGTGGGGATCGAGTAGTTGGAGTTGATAACCGTGCTGTTTTGGCAGAGCCACAGCCGGTGCTTGTTTATCGAGAAAATCACAATTCAGGGTGTCATCCACCACGATTAAGTTGCGTAAGTTGCCCTGACTGGGAAGTAAAGGAATTTCGCCATGAACGACGAGCGCCTCTCGCACGATGTTGGCAGATGTGGCGAGGGCGTGTGGTTGAGCTAGTTGGAGGAGATGGGGAGGGAATGGTGAAGGCGCTGGTTGGACTTCAGGCGCGAGCGCCCTTGCCTCTACAGGCGGCTGTGCTGTGCCTTGTTGGACTCGGCGCTTGGCTGTCCAGATACGCTCAACAGAGGCACGAATTCGCGCCTCTGAAATGCGTCCCTGTGCTACCGCGTCGCACACCGCTTGGATAGCACCCGCAGGATCGACTGGCATCAGCAAAATATCTGCACCGGCTTCGACAGCTAAGACTGGAGCTTCATTTGCTCCATAGCGGTTGGCGATCGCTCCCATCACCAATGCATCGGTAACAATTAATCCCTCAAATCCCAGCTGTTGCCGCAGCAGTTGAGTCAAAATCGGTTGGGAAAGGGTGGCAGGGCGTTCGGCATCCCAAGCCGGGATCAGGAGATGGGCACTCATTACGGCATCTACACCGGAGGCTGTACCCGTACCGATTGCTTCTTGAAACGGCAGTAACTCAATCTCAGCCAGTCGTGCCGGGGAATGGGGCAAGACGGGCAAATCTAGATGGGAATCCACCGCCGTATCGCCATGTCCGGGAAAATGCTTGGCAGTCGTTAACACCGGATAAGCTTTCGCCCCCCGGATGAAAGCAGACGCTAGTTGACTCACTTCCTCTGGGGTTTCGCCAAACGCCCGGACGTTAATCACTGGATTATTAGGATTGTTATTCACATCCACAACCGGCGCAAGCACCCAGTTGATGCCAATCGCGAGGGCTTCCGAGGCGATGATGCCTCCCATTTGTTCGGCGTATTTCAAGGCAAGAGAGGCATCTTTCCGGAATACTGCCCCGATTGCCATCGGTGGCGGAAACCAAGTTGCCCCAGAAAAGCGTTGTCCGACGCCTTCTTCAATATCAGCCGCGATCAGCAAGGGGGTTTTTGCCCAATCTTGGAGTTGTTGCGATCGCAGTGCTAATTCTCCAGCACTGCCTCCCAACAAAATGACCCCCCCGACGCCCAAATCCTGCACCCAGTGTTGCAGAACTGCCGCCGGTGGTTCCCAATCTGGATACTGAATTTGGTGGTCGAACAGGTAGCCTGACGCCCGTACCACGACCATTTGCGCTACCTGTTCTGCTAGAGAGAGCGATTCCCACTCCGGCAGCAATGCCACAGATTTCAATCTTCTGCCTCAACGATGTCTTCTTCTTCCACTCTCGCCGCCGGACGGTCTTGATTAAGCTGATTCAACAAAGACAAAATGCGATCGCCCCTTTCCAGAGAACGATCTTCCTGAAACAGTAACTCTGGTGTCCGACGCAGCCGCAACCGTTGACCGAGTTCGCTGCGGACAAAGCCAGTTGCTGCTCTTAACCCAGCCATCGTTTCTACCTTTGCTTCCTCGGTGCCATAGATGCTGACGAAGATTTTAGCGTGTTGTAGGTCGCCTGACACATCCACATCGGTGACGCTGACCATGCCAGCACCCACGCGATCATCTTTGATTTCGGTTAGCAGCATTTGGCTGATTTCGCGTTTAATCAATGCGGCAACGCGAGAAACGCGGCGACTTGTAGCCATAATCATCTGCTGCCTTTAAGACAGTGTGAGCAATGCTTTTACTCATCCTACCTAAATCGGACTCACTCCCAGCATCGCCCGTAGGGTTAGGGTAATAAAAGTTAAGGCTGCCACCAGAAAGCCCATCAAAGCGATCGCGCTGGTTCGATTTTGGAGTAGCGGTTTCAACCACCCAAAGGTATAAAAGAATACCCCTAGGATAATGGTGACAAAGTAGCGGGGGTAGCGAGAGATATTTTCCCAAAAGCCATCAAACATATTATTTAAAGTAGCCGACACAAAAAGCGGCGATAAGTCACTGCATCTTAACTGGTAACATTTGTCTGCGAGTTCGACAAGCTCGGCATCGTCCCTAAATGGGGTTTCGTCGAGAGATGGTTCACCAAGCGTCCGGTGGTAGCAGGTTACTACCCACTATATTTGTGCAACCGCGACATATTGACTCATAACACATTGCCCGATAACACACGGACTCATAAGAGCGATCGCGTGTTTTGGTCGCGGTGATAGTCATTTTTTTCCTCTTGTCGAACCCGCTAGGTATTCTAAATTAAATCATATCCCCCCACTTCCACAACAACTGTTACAAACGCTTTAATTTTTTTAGATAGCTAGAAGCAATGTCAACTCAGACGACACAACAAGAAATAGCGCGTCCTTTTCTAAAATGGGCTGGTGGTAAAAGCCAGCTAATTCAGCAATATATTCCCTATTTTCCCCCAAAATTTACAACTTACTATGAGCCATTTTTGGGTGGCGGCGCTCTTTTCTTTCATTTATTGCCAAAAGTATCTATTTTGACGGATATTAATGCCGATTTGGTCAATGTTTTCCGATGTGTAAGGGATGAAGTAGAACCGCTAATTGAATTCTTGCACCAGCATCAAATGAATCATAGTAAGGAGTATTATTACTGCGTGCGATTGATGCAACCTAACACCCCTCTAGAAAGAGCTGCTCGATTTATTTACCTCAACAAAACTTGCTTTAACGGATTATATCGAGAAAACTCAAAAGGGGAATTTAATGTTCCCATTGGGAAATACAAAAATCCAAAGATTTGTAATCCAGCTTTACTTAGGGCAGTTTCCGCTGCGCTTCAGAGTGCCCTGATTGATGTTAGACCTTTTGAAGCTGTCTTGCAATCTGCAAAGACCGCTGAAGATTTTGTTTTCTTTGACCCACCTTATTATCCTCTAAGCCCTACTAGTAACTTTACCGCCTATAGCCGTAATTCTTTTAATGAAGCTGACCAAATTCGGCTTAGGGATGTCTTTGCAGAGCTTGCGAATCGTGGTGTCAAAGTGATGCTTTCTAATTCTGACTGCCTGTTTATCCGAGAAATTTACAGCAATTTTAATATTTATGAGATATCAGCTTCCAGAATGATTAATTCCAATGCTAGAAAACGGGGCAAAATATCTGAATTGTTGATCGCATCTTATGCAAAATAACTGTTTACCCATAAAATAACGTAAAGTATTTGCCGTACAATTTTATTGAATTATTGGCATTTGTTATAATAGGATGTATATATTATTCGACCGTTGAGTGTTAATTGCTCGATTGAAATAAGCTTGCAAATTTGTAATTTACCGCGTGGGATAGAAGTATGTGTGGAAGATTTACCCAAAGTAAGTCCGCTGAGACAATCGCCCAAGCATTCCAGGTAAATGATGTTCCTCTTTTGATGCCTCGTTATAATATTGCGCCCACCCAGCCAGTACAGACAGTTTTACAAAATACCGAACAGTCTCAACGACAGTTCAAAATGCTGCATTGGGGGCTAATTCCCCGTTGGGCAAAAGATCCAAAAATGGGAGCAAAACTGATTAATGCACGGGCGGAAACGGTAGCCGAAAAACCGGCTTTTCGGGCAGCTTTTAAACAACGACGTTGCTTAGTAGTCGCGGATGGTTTTTATGAGTGGAAGCAGCAAGACGGGAAAAAGCAGCCATTTTATTGTCGCGTGAATGATGGACAACCTTTCGGCTTTGCTGGTTTGTGGGAGCATTGGGAAGGAGAGGATGGTGAGGAAATAGATTCTTGCACGATTTTGACAACAGAACCCAATGAGGTAATGCGCCCGATTCACAACCGAATGCCAGTCATTCTCGATCCAAAAGATTATGATTTGTGGTTGGATTCACAGGTGCAAAAGCCGGAGTTATTACAGCCTTTGTTGCGTCCATATTCAGCAGAAGAAATGGCAACTTATCCAGTCAGCACAAAGGTAAATAAACCAATGAATGATACGGCGGAGTTGATCAATAGCCTCTAAGCGATCGCACTCTCAAGATAGTCGGGTGAGCATCGATCGCCTTACCTTCCAGTTTGCCTCCTCAAATACTTCCAAAACTTCTGTCTTCCGGTAGAGGGTAAAAACCAGTCAAGCGTGAGCTATGCTGGCAGTGATTTCTATCGAGTCCAAACCGTTTTAGGAAAGCAGCCGTTATGCCAGAAAGTTTCTTGCTCAGCCGCGTACTCATTCGCTTCAACGGCAAAGCTGATGAACCTCTTAGTCAAGATTTATCAGCGGCTGCTTTGACACCTGATGGCAGTTTGTGGGTAGGTTCTGATGAAACGAGAACGATTGAGCGCTTATCCCCTGTCGAGCCATATATCTTCAGCAAACATCAGCAATTTTTTGTAAAAGATTTTATCGATTTAGCCGATCCGGAAGGCGAAATCGATATCGAGGGAATGGATTATACAAACCATTATCTTTGGTTCATCGGTTCCCACAGTACAAAGCGTAAAAAAATAAAGGGCAAAGACCTTGAGAAGGATCTTGATAAACTAGCAACCATAAAGTTTGAACCAAACCGTTATTTACTTGCCCGGATTCCTGTAGTAAAAGGTGAATTAGTTAAATCAGTCTCTCACCCAGAGCAGCCAGATAAAAAACTGACAGCAGCCTGTCTGCAAAAAATAGGAAATAGTAACGTTCTGATAGAAGCACTCAAACAAGATCGGCACCTAGGGGCATTTCTAACAACTTCTATCCCCTCTAAAGAAAATGGATTTGATATCGAAGGCTTAGCGATTCGGGGAGATAGGATTTTTATCGGCTTGCGAGGCCCTGTACTGAGAGGGTGGGCAATTATTTTAGAGGTTGAAGTTGCAGAAACCGAGCCAGGAATTTTAACGCTGAAGAAAATTGGCAAAGATGGGAAGCAATACAAAAAACATTTTGTAGAGTTGAATGGGTTAGGTGTCCGGGAACTATGTCTGGATGGTGAAGACTTGATCGTTCTAGCGGGACCCACGATGGATTTAGAAGGTGCGCTGAGAGTCTTCCGCCTGAAAAATGCCTTACAACGTGATGAAAACAGCATCTCTTGGCAGAAAGAGGGAGATTTGGAAGTGTTGTTTGATCTGCCTTTCAGATTTGGTTCCGATCATGCGGAAGGGTTGGCACTGTTTCCCTGTTTAGGACAACCAAATTCTCTAATGGTGGTTTATGATTCTCCGGATGAGAATAGAGTCGTGAAGCCGAATGGTATTTTTGCAGATGTCTTCAGTTTGAAGTCTCTACCTTGTTAACTCTCAGGGACACGGCATTGCCGTGTCCTTACAAACAATATGTATTGCACGTTCATTGAGAACCTCACTAATCGCTAAATGTGTTGGAGATTATTAGCCCTTAGCAAAAGAGAAAAATGCGAACTGACAAGTTAGCGATGCTAACGCGATCGCGTCCTTCCTATACTAGCCACGCAGGAAAGGGCAAATCGCTTCTTAGGATTTGTTTTTCATCCCCTGAATGCGCGTCACGATTAATCCGCCACCAACAGCACCTAATAATATAATCCCGCCTACTGCGATAGTAGGTTCAACCGTGGTTTGAGAGCTAGAAACTGTGCGAGGTTCGAGCGTAGATTTTAGCGCTGGGAAGGCTAATTCTACAAATAACTTATGGGCGGCAGTCGTAGGATGAATGCTATCCCAAAATAAATATTCGTTTGGATTGTTACATATTTTGGATCTGCTAACGCAGGCGTTGGTTACATTCGTGAAGCCGAATTTTTTTGGATTGTTGGTGACTTGATTGTAAAGAGAATTGACATCAAGATAGGTGATTTTGATATCAGAGTTGAGTTGCTGACGCAAACCGTTGAGGGATGCGGCTAATCCAGAATTATGCTTCTTTGTTAAAACGTTGAGGGAAGCGGAACGTTGAGTTGTGCGCGTGCCGGGAAGCTTTCCTAAATCTGGTAAGTTAACGACTACGATATTTTTTGCACCTGCTGCGGAGAGGGACTTCACGGCGATCGCTAAATTGTTGATGGGGACCGTAGAGTCGGTAGCGCCTCTTAGGTAATCATTGGCACCAGCCCAGACAACATACAGAGCCCTCGGATTAGCAGCGGAATGGGTTGCTTTAAAAGTCTCGATTTGTGCCAGCAATCCGGGGGTAATCTGCCTAGAATTGCCTGTGGTAGCACCTCCGTAGGCGAAGTTCGTCTCTGTACTAGATTTTAATTTCAGCTTAGAGGCGAGATAATCTGCCCAAACAGGGCCATTGGAATAGCGTCCTTGAAAGTAGGGTGGATTTGGGGGATATTGCCCGTTGGTAGCCTGTAATACATTGCCAACATCAGAGAGGCTATCTCCAAAAACATAAATCTGATTAAAATTTTCTGCCGAAACCGGATTCGGAAATCCCAAAACGCTGAAGAGCGTGAGAAGCGCAAGGACACGCCTAGGCTTTGCGATCGCTGCTTTGGCACTCGCCATGCACAACTTTTTCATGAACATCCCCAGAAGATCCGATTAGAGTTATCACCAGCCGCTTTCTCCTTGTAGCAAAGTTTCTGGAAGATGGCTGAGCGAGTAGCGATCGCTTGAGAAACTGTGCTTGTCATTTGCAATTCATCCATAAACGCGATCGCGCTTATGCTTGGGGCCTTTCAAGTCTTTACCCTAACTCATGTTTCAAAAATGTAACTTTAGCTACTTTTTACTGAAAATGTCATTAAAATATGACTTATACGGTCTTACCGCGTACCCGTTCTATCAGCAGAGGTTGTCTTATGCCAGAACTTATCTGTACTGTTCCCGTTCCCAAAACCCCACAAGAATTGGAACAAGCCGTTGAGCAATACATCACTAGCGATATCAGCGGTACTGAACTCATTTGTAAGTGGCAAGCCATCCGCGATGCTTCCCTAGATCAAGACTTTTGCGTGCCTACTGATAGCGACCAAGTTGCAGGCGGAGACAGCTATTAAGTTACATCTATTGGCACGGATTGGGCGCTTAGGAGTATGGGTTGATTAACCCCCCATTTCCGGCGTAGGGGTATGGCATTGCCATACCCCTACAGATTGGGACTTTTGTAAGTTATTTAGTCCATGTTCATTGGCAATAAATCGATAAAAACTCCCCCAGATGATCTGAGGGAGTTTGATTTTAAGTTTTCAAAAACCGAATTACACCGAGACTGGAGTATTTACAAGCTTCTTTAGCCGAGGAGTTGCAACCATTTTCATTCCTTCCGGTGCGGCTAAAGTCAAACCCCGACGCACTGGAATCACCGGACGCTTATTAACGAGCGACACTTGAAAATGCGACACAATTGTCGCGAGAACCAATTTCATTTCATACATGGCAAATGCCATCCCGATACAGCGACGATTTCCGCCACCAAAAGGCAAATACTCGTATGGAGAAAATTGCCGTTCTAAAAAGCGCTCTGGCTTGAATTGCTTCGGCTGTGGGAAAGTTTCCTCCCGATGGTGGGCTAAATAGATACTGGGGACGATAACCGTTCCTGGGGGCAATTTGTAGCCGGATATCTCAATGGGCGATCGCACAACCCGAACAAAGGTATTCGCAGCAATTGGATAAATACGAAGCGTTTCAGAGCAAACTGCCGTTAGATAGGGCAGTTTGGCAATGACACTCGGATCTGGATCGGCGTCAACATCCAACTCAGCGAGCAGTTTGTCGCGCACCTGCGGTAATTGGTCAACCCAGTACAAAGCCCACGTCAGCGCAGAAGCCGTGGTTTCATGTCCGGCGACTAGCAGAGTCATTAACTCATCGCGTAACTCTACATCCGTCATCGGTTGACCCGCTTGATCGCGAGCAGACATCATTAAGCTGAGGATATCTTGCCGATTCGGGTTAGCTTCCGCTCGACGTTCCGCAATCTGAGCGTAAATCAGTTCGTCAATTTGTTTTATTTGGCGCAGCATCCGACCCCAAGGACTCCAATCGCCTAAATCTTGTTTAAGAAACTCAAAAAAGAAGGCGCTGGAGTTGAAGCGGGAAGTCATCAAGTCCAGGGTTGAACCGATTAAGCTGCGTAGTTGTTCCAAACGCGACCCCTCATCTAGTCCAAACACCACCCGTAAGATGACGCGCAGGGTGATTTCTTGCATCGACGCACGGATGTTGAAGGGTTTGCCAACCGTCCATTGATTCATCACCTGCTCGGCGATTTCAGAGATAATCTGACCGTAAGCCCGCATCCGTTCGCCGTGAAAGGGAGGGGTTAACATCTGTCGTTGGCGCTGATGGCGATCGCCATCCAGCAGGAGCAGAGAATTGTCTCCCATTAAAAACTCTAACCCGCTGTTCCCTCGCCCAGCGTCTAACTGACTAGAATCAGCAGTGAAAATCGTTTGCAGTGCTTGTGGTTGGCTGAAATAGACAATCGGAGTCCCCTGGCTTCCCTGGATGGTGAAGGTGTCACCATAAGCTTTTGCATAATCATCCAGGTACTTGATGGGCTGAAAAATAAATTTCATTAACCGCAGCGATCGCGGAGTGTTTGGCCCCTTAGGCAGGTTATGAGTGAGTTCCATTGAGGCGTTTTGTGTTCAGAGCTATTCGATTCTATTGTGGCGAGTTTGGAGGGCGGAGTGTTGGCTTTCAACCCGATGTCCTCAGAGGGCGATCGCTTGCTTCTTATCGTAGCGATTGACAAAGATTGCGCCAGTCAAGCGCTGCGCTAAGGCACAAAAAGCTCCCCTCGATCCCATTAAGCGGTATATTCGGTGGAGTCAGCATCACAAGCGAGCAGTGCCAAGAATAATTGCGATTCTCAACGGAAAGGGAGGAGTCGGTAAAACCACTACAGCAGTCAATCTGGCTGCAACCTTCTCGGAAGAAAAACGGGTTCTTCTGGTCGATGCAGATATTCAGGGTTCGGCGACTTGGTGGGTTGAGCGTAGCGAGAAAGGAATGGGCTTCGATCTCGCTCAAGAGACAGATCCAAAACTTTTAGGTCGTTTACGTAAGATAGAAGGCTACGATTTAGTAGTAGTGGATACGCCTCCAGCATTGCGATCGGAAGCATTAGCGGCGGTAGTAGCGATCGCTGATTATCTGGTTTTACCCACGCCTTGTGCGCCGATGGATCTGGCTGTACTCATTGAGACAGTAAGGGAAGCCGTCATGCCAGTTGGAGTTGCCCATCGGGTACTTCTGACCAAGGTGGATGCGCGAAGTTTGGGGGAAGCACTGGAGGCTCAAAACACACTTCAAGAGTTAGGAATTCCTGCTTGCCATAGCTTTGTCCGTGCCTACAAAGCCCACGAACGAGCGGCTCTTGAGGGGGTGCCAATTCATCAATGGGCGGGGAAAAAGGCACGGGAGGCGGAAGCAGACTACCGCCGCGTGGCTAATGAAATACAGCGTGATTGGAGAAACTAAAAATAATGGCTAAAAAACGTATCTCAGACTTACTACACGAAGAAGCACAAAAATCCCCAGATTCAGCAGATGAACCTGTTCTAGAGGCGACCGTTGAGGAAGTTATAGAAGTGGAGGCGGAACTCGTAGAGGATTCATCAACAGATACGCCCGATAAAACTCCTGCTAAAAACTCAAATCCAACGAAGGCTGACTTAGAAGCAAGTGTGACAGAGTTAAAAACAGCTCTGGATCAAGCACGCGAAAGGGAAGAAGCTCTACAACAGCAAATTACCAATTTGCAATCCAATTTGGATGAGCAAAAATCTCTGATGGCTGACTTAAAAGGTGTTGTGAAGGAAACCCGTAAAGTGGAAGCTTCTTTACACCAGCAAATTGCCAATTTGCAGGCGGATTTGGATGAGCAAAAAAAATTGCTAAACAAGCATCAAAAAGCTCAAGAGCAAGCCAAACAGTTGAAAGCAGAGCTGGAGCAAGCCAAAAAAGCAGCGATGCAACTTGCAGAAGCGAACTCTAAGCTAATTGAAGAAGCCAATGCTCTACACAAAGTGCCGCAAGCTGCTCAACCACAGAAGCACAAAACATCTGAGCGGGTATCTAACATTTTCTCTGAACCTCCAACCGATGAGCCTGCTGATTTTGCCTCAAAAAGTTGGTTGCTGTAAATACTCTTAGTAAAGAGGGCGAATAGAATTCGCATCTATACAGACTAAACCCACCTATGCGGGTTTCAAAAGTCCGCGTTAGCGTAGCGTGTGCGTTAGCGCATAGGCGGATTTTGTTGAATAGAAGCGAAGCAACTTCTGCCCCCCGTCTTCTTGAAGGGGGGTAAGGGGGTTGGCGTAGCCGCGATTTCTAATTGCCAGGTATATTTGCAAGATTGGGATGTATAGCAGTAGGGGCGGGTTATTAACCCGCCCCTACATCTAAGCGCACTTGTTATTTAGCTGAATTCAAAATCCGAAATTGATTAAGCAGGATTTGCTTGCGCTCTTCTCTGGAGTAAGTTGAGAATCGAAGCTTTTTCCAGAAGTCCTACTAGCACGCCGTTTTCACGAATCACGGGTAGTTGAGTGAGTTTTTCTTGTTCTAGTAGTGTCACCACTTCTAGTAAAGATTGATCGGATTTGACGGTTGTGGAGAATTCGACGGGTTTTGTTAGCTGTGCGACTGATATTTCAGTCCACTGGGAGGTTGGGACAGCTTTGAGATCGTCAACTGCGATCGCTCCCACTAATTGTCCTTCCTCATTGGTAACTAAGAACCGCGACGCTTCGTTTTTGCCAATGATGTACTCGTTAACAAACTCTCTCAGGGAAAGCGATTCAGACACAATTGGGCTATCACTCATAACTGCGTCTTCTGCGGTCAAAGCAGCTAGTTGTTCCTGCACTCTAGCAGCTTGGGTTGCTCGACCCGCGTTTTGCAGCAAGAACCAACCGATTAACAAGTTCCAGAAGTTAAGACCGCCGCCTAATAGTAGCGGAACCAGACCAGAAGCGATCGCTATCCAACCAATGACTTGACCGGCGCGACCCGCAAACACGACACCTTTATAAGGATTGCCGGTGATCTTCCAAACCAACGCCTTGAGGATATTCCCACCATCCAGGGGCAAGCCAGGAATCAGGTTAAACAGCGCCAGCACTAAGTTGACGTAAGCCAGCACTCCGAGGATTGCTCCAAACGGCCCGGAAATGCTCGTGGTAAAGCCAATCGCGCTAATTAGACCAAACAGCGCCAAACTGACTAAAGGCCCTGCGATTGCCAGCCAGAATGCTCCTGCTGGGGTCTTTGATTCTTTTTCTAAGCTGGCGAGACCACCAAACAGAAATAAGTTGATAGATTTAACTTCAATTCCCTGCTTGATAGCCACAAAACTGTGTCCCAGTTCGTGCGCCAAGACGGATGCAAACAACAGCAGCGCCGCAATTAATCCCAGTAGCCAGGGTAATCCCCCGCCGAGTCCGGGAAATTGAGCCGCTAGTCCACTGCCATAACTCACCGTCACCCAAGCCAGGACAAAGAACCAGGTTGGATGTACGTTGAAGGGAATTCCGAATAAATTGCCGACGCGAATCGTGCCGTTCATTACGCCACCTCTGCTTTAACATCTGAGAGGCTTAAATTGAACCTCTCTTTCTTGCACCTCTTTATCGTAACGATATGTAACGAGGATTTTAATCTTTCACCTACCGTACTATCCGTCCGTTAAGGTTCGGTTTTGGAATAGCCTAGTGTGAGGCATTCTTACTTTTGCCTCGGCATAATAGAATCAGTACTGCTCTTGAAAGGCTGACTTCTGCATCACGTCCTTGGGGCAGAAAATCTCTCCCAACCTCGACGACCGCAGGTGCCTTCCTATGCCCGTCTCCGAAACTCAAATCACCCGCTCTTATAATCAAGAACAGATTCAGCAAATTCTCCAGATAGCGATCGCGCGTCAAACTGACGACACAGAATTTACCCGCGAACAGCTACTGGAAATCGCCTCTGAATTAGAAATCTCTCCAGAGTGCCTTCAGGTGGCAGAACAGCAGTGGCAAGCCAAACAGGGAGAAATCCAAAAGCGGCAGGATTTTAATCTCTACCGACGCACCAAATTACAGAAACAAGCTGGCAAATATACAGTTGTCAATTCGTTTTTGATGCTGCTGAATTTAGTAAATGCCGGTCAGCTTTCTTGGTCTTTATATATCGCCTTATTCTGGGGATTAGCTCTAGGGCTTAATGCTTTGAATACCTTTCAATCGGGAGGCGAAGATTACGAAAAAGCCTTTCAAAAATGGTATCGTCAGTACCAATTGAAACAATCACTGACCACTGTTTGGGATAAGGTTCTCAAAGCTTGGCAGACTTAAAACAGATTCCCCTAGCGAAGAGAAATTTGCGGCTACGCAAAGGAAGGGGGTTGAAAATCAGTCTTTATGAGCAAGAATTTTGTCTAGAGACGTTGTATGCAACCTCTTGGGATTCGGTAATTCATGCTTGGCAGATATGCCAAAGGCGCGATAGCGAAGCGCTGACTTGTCAGTTCGCGAAAGCGTTGCGAGGGATTAGCCTCGCGCTGACTTGTCAGTTCTCATTTTCCCCCAGTCAGCATATCTCCTACAGGAACAGCTTTCGTTTGCCTTAAAATAATCCTGTCGGCTTGGTTAAACTAACCAGACTTTTACGGCTAGACAAGTTACGGCTAGACAAGTTCTCTCTGCATTCTCCCTGCATTAGATATGGTTCAGTACACTCTCGCACAAAGCCCAGAAGTCATCCTGACTGTTTCAGGCAAAGATTCAAAAAAAGCCCGTGAGAAAGCGATGGAGCAGCTCATGGAACTCATGGATGCAGACAAGCTACCCACCGATCTCGAAGATGGATTTAGTCCGGAACAACTGATTGAAGTCAAAGAGCTGGAAGCGGATGGGACTAGCGATGAAGACGCCGTAACCCAAGCTGTACAAGTTTTGAGCAACCTTGCCACACTGAAGCTGAAGGTGCAGGAATCACGCGCCGAGGCGCTCAAGGTTCGCGCTCAAGTAGATATCCTATTTTCAGAAAAGTCGGTGAGTGAAGAGGAAATCGCGCAACTCAAGGACGGTTTTAAGGTTCTCAAAACCTTTGCTCAAGTGAATCTGCGCTACCACGAGGCTCGCTCGAAAGCAGAGCAAGCTCGGAGCGTGTTAGATCAAGCTTTAAAGTCTCCTGAGAGCTAATTTCTCTGCTTAGGCGCATCCGCTGCGCGATCGCGTCAGCGAGAATTCAGACTTGAGCAGCGATCGCGCTCTTAAGTTTTTCTCTCATTCGCAGCGCCAAATGCATCTGTAACCACCCAAGAAGATAAGCAATGATTCAATTTGGTAAAACTCCTTCTGATTCCGGAGAAAAAAGCTGGCGAAACCAGCTGGCTCAGTTTGTCAAAGCTAATCAGCAAGAATTGGCAGCATTATCTTGGGGTTTGTGGTTAGAAAATGGAGACACTCAAGGTTATCTAGGGATCGATGTCCAACCAAAGCCGCATTTCGTCTATTGTCCAAAAGAGGCAATAGAAACACTCAATAATAAAGTCGAAAACCAGCTTCAGGAGATGGTAGGAGTTGTGGAGGCTCATAACCCTGAAGTGGAGGTTCTGATCATTGGCATTGGTGAGGGGCAAATAAAGCTGGTTCAGTTTCAACCAGAACCTCCACCTCCCGCTTGCTTTGAGAAAGTCGCCGCAGATGTTAATACATTGCTAGAGCGATTGGAGCAGCAGATGGGCGAGCAGATACAAGGTTAAATCCTAAAAAGCGATCGCGTCAGCGTATGTCTTCTTAGTGTTGCTCGCACGCTTGCTAGTGAGGGGAAACGCGATCTCATCTTTCATCAACTCAGCTAGTGAGTTAATCAGAACGCTTAGATACCATCTGCTCGTCCAAACTAATTGGCCCAGAGCCAATATAGTAGACCATGAGCAATCCCCCGATAATTGCTAAGTTTTTCATGAACGCAATCACCTGCATTCGATCGGCAAAATCGGTGTGAAAAATTAGCGTAGCCGGAATCATAAAGATAATTAGCGCGATCGCTCCCCAACGCGCTTTGTAACCGAGCAATACGGATAATCCGCCAGCCAGCTCAAGAATAATTGCCGCAACTAGCAACAGTGCTGTCAGGGGTAAACCCTTGCTAGCCATAAACTGTTGCGTGCCACTAAAGCCCGTAATCTTATCAAAGCCGGATTTCAAAAAAATGGCGGCTAAGAAAGCTCGTGCTATGAGGGGGATGTATTTTTCCATATTGACCTGCGATCGCTTCGCTTTTAACTTACAACAACATCCGGGCGGGAAGCAAAGTAACGGGATAAGCGATCGCCTTCACCACCGCCGATGATATCCTTTGCTGCGACTACCCGAACCTCTAGCTATAGCGAATTAACATAACAATAGTGCTTCTAGAGAATTAGTGCTTCTAGAGAATTCTTCAACTGAATGCCTTGCTCACAATAATATTCCCGCGATCGCAGCGGTCATAAAACCCGCGAACAAACCGCCTATCATCGCCCTGACACCCATTCTCGCTAAATCTTTTTGACGGTTCGGTGCCATCCCGCCAATCCCGCCGATTGTGATTCCAATCGAGCCAATATTGGCAAAGTTGCACAAAGCGTAGGTTGAGATAATTACCGCCCGTTCGGATATTGCCTTCTGCTCAATTAGAGTCTTCAGATCCAGATAGGCGATAAAATCATTCAAAATTGTCTTTTTTCCTAACAACACCCCCACCTGAGCGCAGTCAGCCCAAGGCACTCCGAGCAGCCACGCAACGGGAGCCATTACAAAAGACAACATCCACTCCAACGACAGCAAAGGCACGCCAAGAAGCCCCCCCAACCATCCCAGGAGCGCATTGACGAAAGCCAGTAACCCCAAAAAGGCAATAATCATCGCCGCGACATTCACTGCCAGTTTTGTCCCGTCAATTGCTCCCCCAGCTGCTGCGTCAATCGCATTCACAAAGGTACTCTCCACCTCTATCCCTGCCTTGCCAACCGTCTTGGGGACTTCCGTTTCTGGATAAAGCAATTTTGAGGCAACCAGCGAAGTCGGGGCAGTCATGAAGAAAGCGGCAATCAGATGTGCCGGTGGAATCCCAAAGGAGAGATATGCCCCTAATACGCCACCCGCAATTGTCCCAAAGCCCGCGGTCATTACTGCATGAAGTTCTGATTGCGTCATCGTCGCCACATAAGGCTTCACCAGTAACGGTGACTCAGTTGGCCCTAAAAAGACGTTCCCCGCACACGATAAAGACTCAGCCCCTGATGTTCCCATCGTCTTCATCATGACCCACGCCATCCCATTCACCACTCGCTGCACAATGCCGTAGTGGTATAGCACCGTGATGAAGGAAGAAAAAAAGATAATCGTCGGCAGCACTTTAAAAGCAAAAAAGTGTTCGACAAAGTTATCTCCAAAGACAAATTTGGCACCCACATCAGAGAATTCTAAAAAGCGGCTAACGACATCGCCGAGAAACTTAAATACAGCTAAACCGCCGGGAGTTTTCAGAATCAGCAGTGCAAAAATAAACTCTAACCCAAGCCCCCAAAATACCGGACGCCAACGCACAGCACGCCGGTTCACTGAGAAGGCATAAGATAATCCCACAAAAACAGCCAACCCCAGTGCTGAAATCAACCGCTCCATCGACTCTCTCAGGGCTAAGTTACAATACGGCGTATCATAGCCTGGATGTGTGGGCAAGAAAGTATCAGCTGAGCCTGCGGATTCTATCTTTGTGGGGATGGATCGGAATGAATTACGACAACATTCCAGGCGATTAAAATTTTGGAGAGATCGTAAAATGGTACGAATTTTTCTTTCCGCTGGACATGGTGCTGGCGATCCGGGCGCACAATCTGGAGGCACTACAGAAGACAGAGAAATGCGGCTTACCCGCGATGCTGCGGTTAAGGAAATGCGATCGCGCGGTTTAGATGTTTCCTCTGTTCCCGATTCCCTGAGTTTGAAGGAAACGATTACTTGGATCAATGCCTATTCCCGCCGTGGTGATGTCGCTTTAGAAATCCACGCCGATTCCGTCGGAAACACCAATATCCGAGGTGCCAGCGCCTTCTATACTGACGGCAACGAGCAACGCGAAACCGATGCCCAGTTACTACTGCAATCCTTACTCAAGGCAGTTCCCAGTTTGCCGTCTCGTGGTGTTAAGTCGGATATCGCCACAGGTGTCGGGAGTTTGGGTTTCTGCCGTCAAGTGGATATTCCCTCTGTGCTGATGGAGTTGGGGTTTATTACCAATCCGAGCGATCGCGCTTTATTTCAAACCAAGCGCCTAGACTTCGCCCGTGGATTGGCGGATGGTCTAGAAGCATGGAGTCGGAAGGAAGCTCAGAGGCAGGGCTTAACGCCTCCCCCTCCTCCTAGCTACCCCGTTATTAGTGTCAAAATCAACGCCCAGCTATATCAAAATCAAGGAATTTTGGTGAATGGGAATGCTTGTATTCCGGTTGTTTTTCTAAAGTCTTTAGGAATCGATCCGAGTAAAGTCGCAGACTTCCGCACCACTACTCACCGAAATCTCGAATATATCAAAGCGGTAGATTTGCAGCCATTTAAAGTATCCGTTAAATGGGACAATCCAACCCGCACAGTCGTTTTAACAACCTATTAATTTGCTTTCAATTTATTGGGTCATGGGTAATTTATAATCGGTTAAATTTTTGAGTTTTGAATAAACAACTCATGACTCACTGCTTATGCGCGATCGCTTTAAGATTACCGATTCCCGATTCCCCTATGGTTCAATGAATATAAAATGAACCTATCCTCGGCTGTATCGCTGACAGCAATTGTTTTGGCAGGTGGGAAAAGCTCTCGCATGGGGCGGGATAAAGCCTTAATTTCTGTGAATGGCGTTTCCCTGATTCGGCGGGTTTGTGAAGTTGCCCAAGCGTGTGCTTCAAAAGTATATGTGGTAACGCCGTGGATCGAACGATACCAAGATATTGTACCCAGCACATGTAAATTAATTCGAGAAGTCGGGACAGGAGAACTCCGCCCTTTTTCTAACGATGAGAAACCCCACGGGCCACTGATTGGCTTTGCCCAAGGACTCGCGCCAGTGCAAACAGAATGGGTGCTGTTACTTGCCTGTGATTTGCCCAATTTGAAAGAGGAAATTTTGCTTAATTGGGTACAGCATTTACCAGAGGTGCCAGAAGATTGTATTGCGTTTCTTCCCCGACATCCCAAAGGCTGGGAACCGTTATGCGGTTTTTATCGCCGCCACTGTTTGCCTAGCTTGACTGAATTCATTCATAAAGGGGGCAGATCCTTTCAGCAATGGTTGTCTCAACATCCCGTACAAGAACTGCCCCTAACCGAGCGATCGCTCTTATTTAATTGCAACACACCGGCTGACTTGGGAGAGGTAATGGGTAATAAGAGTTTTGAATTTTGAGTTGTAGAGACGCGATAAACTTTTTACCTTTTACTCATTACCCACTACCGATTACCCATTACCGATTACCATTTAAGGATTAACCGGCGCAGCCGGAACAACGGGTTCTGCTTCCAAATTGGGCAAAGGTGACAACTGAGGAAGAGGTGCCTGTGGCGGCGTAAAGTCAGGCGTCGGCTTTGCGGGTGGCGGTGGCGCAAAGGTGGGAGATAAGTTGCGGGGCAAATTATCTGCGGAAATGCAGGTATCCAGCGCTTTAGTGGCAGAAATCTCTAACTGACGATTCAAGCCAACAACGCATTCAGCAAAGCGGATGGGTAGGAGGCTACGACGACAGGATTCGAGGACCTCAAGCAATGGCGGGTTTTTGGTATCTTGGGAAATATTAATCACGCACCTGCCTAACTCGATGGGACGTCGCACCCGGAGACAGGCAGCCAGAGCATCTTGTGAGGCAATCTGAGTTTCTCGGTTAATATTAAACACGCAAGCGGATAAATCTGTCGGTTTGAGGGCATCCGAACAGCTAGAGGCAGAGAGTTCTGTAGAGATACCAACCGCCCTTAATTCGGCAGCGCAGTATTGAAAGGGGCTGAAATGGGTGGCGGTGGCAGGAACGGTCTCAACAGCGATCGCAAATAATCCTGCGGTAAAGGCTAGCCCAGTCGTGGATAATCGTCGGGAACGAGACAAGGCTCGTTCGCTACTTTTGTTTTGCATGATAGTTCTACATAAGTAGGTCACAAGCTATCCTACTTGGACATTGGTAGCAGTTTGCACCTTTGCACTCAGTCTAATGTTATCGGCTGCAACTAAAAATGCGATTGGGGAAGCGAACCGACAGGTCGGCGCTTTGCTATCGCACTCCAAAAGCGAATAACAATCAAACCCCACATCTGCACCCAAGAAGTTAGCAAGTTAAAATCTAGAATCAAATCTAGAATCAAATCTAGAAAAATAGAGACGTTCTCACAGAACGCCTCTATTAAAGGTTACTAAATTCAAAGCTGTAACCTTTTTAGTATTCAGGCACCGAAGGGTCAATTTCTCGACTCCAAGCGGTAATTCCGCCTTTGACGTTGGTGCCTTCTATTCCAGCTTGTTTCAAAATACCCAGCGCCTTCGCCGAACGTCCACCCATCTTACAGTGGGCAATCAAGCGATGACCGTTGAGCAATTCCTTCACTTGGGCGACACCCGCACCATTTTCAATATCTGGTAACGGAACCAAAACGGAACCCGGAATTTTAGCAATTTCGTACTCGTTAGGATTGCGAACATCAAGCAGGACAAAATCATTTGCACCGCTATCGAGCAATTCCTTCAATTCCCGAACCGTCATTTCTGACATTTCCATCTGCTGTTTTGCCTCTTCCGCTTTTGCTTGTGGAATACCGCAGAATTCTTCGTAATCAATTAATTTGTCAATGACTGGTCTTTCCGGGTTCGGACGCAGTTTCAGTTCCCGGAACTTCATTTGCAAGGCGTCATACAGCAACAACCGCCCACTCAGGGTATTCCCCTGACCTAAGATGATTTTGATCGCTTCAGTTGCCTGGATGGTGCCAATCACGCCGCACAGAACGCCGAGAACGCCTCCTTCAGCACAAGAAGGAACTAATCCGGGTGGTGGCGGTTCCGGATAGAGGTCGCGGTAATTGGGACCCCCTTCGTAGTTAAATACCGTTGCTTGACCTTCAAAAAAGAGGATGGAGGCGTAGACGTTGGGCTTGTTTAACAGCACGCAAGCATCATTAACGAGATAACGTGTGGGGAAGTTATCGGTGCCATCTACGACAACATCGTAGGGTTCAAGGATTTGCAGGGCGTTCTCTGAACTCAGGCGGGTTTCGTACAAATCAACTTGGCAATCAGGATTGATTTCTAAAATCCGGTTTTTTGCCGATTCAATTTTGGGTTTCCCTACCCAAGAGGTGCCGTGAATGACTTGCCGTTGTAAGTTGGAACTATCAACGACATCAAAATCGACGATGCCGATGCGTCCGATACCAGCAGCTGCGAGATACAGCAACAGGGGCGAACCCAGTCCACCTGTACCAACACACAGGACACTGGCGGCTTTGAGGCGTTTTTGCCCTTCCAGTCCAACTTTGGGCAGGATTAGGTGGCGAGAGTAGCGTTCGTATTCTTCTTTGGAAAGCTGGATTTCATCCAGATTGGGATTGAGCATGGCCTTTTAGTGAGGGCAGACAGAGTTAACAGCCTACCAAAAATACAATAGTCTTTGTATCCTTGGGTCTTAATCGTTTTTAAAATTAAGTTTGTAATTTAGGTTGTTTCAACAATTATCATTTCTTCAGGCTGGAACTGGTGGGCGTCGTCGAGACTCCAGTTGCGGAGAGCGCCAGCTTTACCTTGTTGAACAGAGACAATAATATACGAGTACACTGACCAGGCACACGCCCGATCGAATTCCGAAGGAATTGCTGGATGGTCGGGATGGGAGTGGTAAATCCCAATGATATCTAGTGGGCTGGGCGAAGCATCGCGTCCCTGCTTTTGTGCTTTCAGCATATCTTCGGGAGCGATCGCGTATCTGTCTCGCTTATCTGAACCCAGTTTGGCGGAACCTTCAATCTCTTGAAATGCTTCCACTGCTTCTGCATTCCAGCTGTTCTCGGTTGGCATAACTTCCACTACGGTTTTGCCATCTTCCGCCAGTTTACCCAGCAGTAAGCCGCAGCACTCTTCGGGATAGGTGCTTTCGGCATGGGTGCGGATGGCTTGCAAATGGTGAGGGTGGAGTTTTAATACTGCCAAGATGCCAAATCATCCTGCGCGAGACGTGGAACTATTGTATGCCACAGATGTCTCTCGTTTTGATTGTCTGACTATCTGCTTTTCTTTCACAACAGCCTTGCTTCTATAGGAATTTTGAAGAAAATCTTCTCTCTTCTCGCTGCTGCCTTGTCTATCAATTCGTTGAGATTGAAACGACAAATTTTATCGGGAATTCAATCAAAAATATTTTTAATTTCCGGAGGGTTGCTGTAAAATTCCAGAAGTTAATTGTATTGTTCTAAATTTCAGCAATATATATGGGCGCATAGATTCCAATTATAAAAAATATAGTACCAAAGCGAACAATATTTGTATAGTGCCAATTTCTTTAATTTTTAGCAGCGATCGCTCAATGCGTCAGTGAGCTTTACCTGCGCCCAGATACAGTTCTCCTACCTTCGGATCGTTCAAGAGTTCGGAGCCGGGACCTGTGAAGCGATCTCGTCCTGTATCTAGCACATAACCCCGGTGTGCCATGCCTAAAGCTTTCCGGGCATTTTGTTCCACCAGGACAATTGCTTTGCCCGTTTGATTAATCGCTTGAATCTGCTCAAAAACGTTATTGACCAATAAGGGAGACAGCGCCGCCGAAGGTTCATCCAGCAGCAACAGAGTAGGTTCCAACATCAAAGCTTTTCCCATCGCCAGCATCTGCCGTTCTCCCCCAGAAAGAGTTCCAGCCCGCTGATGCCGCCGTTGAGCCAGAACCGGAAAGGTGGCAAAGATATGATCTTTGAGCGGTTGCAAAGGGACATTGCGAATAAACGCGCCCATCTCCAGATTTTCTTCCACCGTCAGCGATGGGAACACATTCGAGATTTGGGGCACGTAGCACATTCCCCGCCGAACAATTTGATCCGACTTTAAGCCAGCAATATTTTCGCCTTTGAAAGTAATTTTGCCTTTATGAGGGCTTAAAAGTCCAAAGATAGTCTTTGCTAATGTTGATTTCCCGGCACCATTAGGGCCAATTACGGCAACTAATTCACCCGGATATATCTTGAAATTAACCCCTTGAAGGATATCTAAATCTTTGACATATCCCGCCCAAACATCTTCAACTTCTAATAAAGGTTCATTCGTCATTATTTCTAATTTATTATTTAATATTTATTATTTATGGTTCATGATTTATTGCAATTTCTGCATCAATCATGAACCCTGAATTCTCAACAATTAAGGCGTCTTTTGCAAATCGGGGCGTTCTTCGGGGACAATTGCTCCTTCCACAGGGCAGACTTGCAGGCAGATGCCGCAGTCAATGCAAGTGGAAAAATCAATCCAGTACCAGTCAGTCCCCTTCGTGTTTTTGCCAGGTCCTTCGTGAATACAGGCAACAGGGCAGGCATCGACACAATCAGCGACGCCTTCGCAGGTATTAGTAACAATCGTATGCGGCACAGTGTTCTCTCTCTTGGGATTGGCAGACGGCTGCTTCTATAGCCTACCAAAGTCTTTTGAAAGCTGATAGCTGAAACGAGACTTTTTAAATGCAAAAGTATGCAAATAAAGGTGAAATTTTGCAAGAAAAATCGCCTCCCCTTTGCGTACCTCTGCGCGTACCTTTGCGTTAAAAAATCTAACTCAGCGTCTCAATTTTAGTAGCACCCTCAGCTTCCACCCAGGCAATGCGACGGATGTGACGGCTACGGGCATATTCTCGCACATCTTCAGGCGATCGCTCCCCTAAATCCATTTCCACCCGTACTAGATGAATAGAATCTCTCAGGGTTTGGGCGTAGGCAAACGCTGCCAGATAGGCTTGGGGAGATGAAGGAACGACTAACCAATCACTCGCGGGCGTTTCGCGGGGCATCCCAGCCTTCGAGAGCAAGACTTGATATAAGTCTTCAATATTCAGCGCAAAGCCAATACTGGGGTAAGTTTGCCCCTGGGGATGATAGAGTCCCAGCAGTTGGTCATAGCGTCCACCCTGGGCTAAAACCCGTGCTTGAGTGTCTGTATCGCTAACGACTTCAAACACAATGCCGGTGTAATAGTTAAAGGTTTGGATCAAGCTGAGATCCAGAGTTACGGGGAAGCTTTGCTGATGGGAACAGCCTTCATTGAGAAGATCGATCAGGGATTTCAGAGTATTGACTGTTTGCCGCTCAGATTCTGCTAAATCTAGGGTGGAAACTTGTTGCAGCACATCAGCAGGATGTCCCCGCAGCTCAAATAGAAATAAAGCTCGTTCTCGCAATTCGGGGGAAAGGGGCAGAGTTTCCAGTGCGATTCGATCGAGATGCGCGATCGCCCGTCGCACTTTTTCTTGCAGATGAACTGGAAACGGGGAAAAAAGCGATCGCGTTAACCCCGCTTCTCCCAAAATTACCTGCCACTGGCTTAACCCCAGACACTTCAGACAGTCTCCCAGCAATAACAGCACCTCTGCATCTGCCAAGACACCTCCCGCACCCAACAGCTCTACCCCTGCCTGGTAAAATTCCTGCTGACGTCCGTAATTACTGCCCTGCGAACGGCGGAATACATTTGCGTTGTAGTAGAGGCGTTGCGGATAAGTAACACCAGCCATCCGCGTCACAGATGCACGGGCGATCGAAGCCGTCAGTTCTGGGCGCAGTCCCAGCGTCCCCTCCTCAGCATCCTGGATTTGAATCACTGTGGAGCGCTGGATTGCTCCGCCTGCCATCAAAGTATCCAACCGCTCTAGAGTGGAGGTGATAATCCGGTGATAGCCCCAGCGGTGATACACCTGCTGCAACCGATCTTCAATCCAGCTTTTTTGAGCGACATCGAGAGGCAGCAAATCCCTCGCGCCTGCCGGGGGTTGATAAACCATTCAGTCGTTGTTTTTTGTTAGTTGACAAGCGATTTTCAAGCGAAGTATTCACGATTAGCGAGTTGACGGTTTGACTCTAGCTCTCACCGAGAACTTCCAAACATCTAATAGCCGAGTTGCTAATCGAAGAAATCGCTTTCTTATTTCTTCTTACCAAACATACCAAATAAACCGCCTCCAGACTTATCCTCCGGCTTGCCCTGCCCTGGCTTGCCCTGCCCTGGCTTAGGCGGCGTCGTTGTCTTGCCACCCGCAACTTTTTGTGCCAGCTTGTCTAGTGCCTGTTTGCCCTCTATCCCAATCGGATCTTGAGGGTTTAATTTCAAAGCTTGGGTGATATGTACCTTCGCCATTGTCACCTTAGGCGGAGTTTGCTTTAAATAAACCATCCCCAATAAGCTATGGCAACGGCTATTGTTCGGCTCCATTTTCAGGGCTTCCCGCAACTCTATCTCCGCCTTCGCAAACTGGTTCTTCGTTATCAACTCATCAGCACGACGGAAATAGGGTTCCGCCACTGATGATGGTGTTGGTGTTGGTGGCGGTGGGGGCGGCGCTGGGGGCGGCGATGCATTTCCGCCAGCAGCCCCCGTGACAGGACGTTTATCTGACATCATCGGGGTTGCTACCCCAGAACCCCCCTTCCGCCTCAGATAAACCATATTCAGTTCGCTGATTTGAGCCGTCACTTCTAGGACTTGGCTCAAAGATTCATATTGCGTTTGTGCTAGCTTTTGCAGTGCCGTTTTGTAGGAATGCTCTAAATCGCCCCCCGCCTGAGCTAACTGTTTCGCGGTTTCACCTTGGGGTTGAGCGTTCGCCCCTTCCCCAGCCAAGCGCTTACCCATTCGCCCGACCATAACCACGTATTCTGCCCGCGTGCGATCCTGAGACAGTTGCTCGTAGGCAGGATTTACCAATTTTGACAACATCTGGCTGGCACGCTGTTTTTCTGCTTCGTTTTCAGCCTTGCAACTATCCGGATGCAATCTCCGGGCAATTTTGAGATACCGTTTGCGGATGTCATTGACGCCTGCATCTACTGGCACCCCTAAAATTGCGTGGTGGTCTGTGAAATCAAACTTGAACAGTCCACGGTCGATCCGAAATGACATAGCCCGCTTTCCCACCGTCAGAGCCGAGTATTCTTTCTAATATACTGCCCTTGCGAAAGCTATGTGTGACCTTGCTTACAGAGAATCCTGATTTTTAGCACTTTGCCATCTGCTTATTGCCATCTACTTAGAGGTGGAATTTGCAAAAGTTCTTGACTGAGCTGTGGGTGTAGATAACCATTTGTTGCCAAAATCCGACCGGAATGAATTGCTAAAGGACTCCCATCATAGGCGCTGACTTTGCCCCCAGCTTCCTCCACGATTACCACTCCGGCTGCCAGATCCCAAGGCTGTAAACCCCTTTCCCAGTAACCATCCAGGCGTCCGCAGGCAACATACACGAGATCGATGGATGCGGAACCGCTGCGCCTGACACCCTGAGTGAGATGGGTAAGGTGACAAAATTCAGCGTAGTTATTGTCTGCGGTTTCGCGTCGATCGTAAGCAAAGCCGGTGACAAGCAAGCTTTTGCTCAACTCGGCTGTTTTGGAAACTCGGATGCTCCTCCGGTTGCAAGTGGCTCCTAAGCCTTTGGCAGCGCGATACAACTCCTGATGAAATGGATCGTAAACGACACCGACTTGGGGAACTCCGTCAATTAGTAACCCGATTGAGGCGGAGAAAAAGGGATACTGATGAGCATAATTTGTGGTGCCATCTAGGGGATCGATTGCCCAGAGGTATTCGCTTTTTGTATCTCCCAGTTGCCCTGATTCTTCTGCCAGGATTTGATGGTGGGGAAAATGACGATTGATGACTGAAAGAATGGTGGCTTCGGCGGCTTTATCTGCTTCAGTTACGAGGTCGCCTGGACGTCCTTTTTCTTCAACGGCTTCTAATTTGCCCCAGTAGCTTTGCAAGACGGCACCAGCAGCTAGCGCCGCCTCGGTGGCAATATCTAGAAAAATTTGCAGTTGGTCAGGGGTATGGTGTGTCATATTTGTGGCTAATAGCTAATGGCATTGAACAATGAATAATTAGCCATTCGCAATAAGCCGTTAGCGATTTTGACGCCGAAACTCTGCTGGAGTCCAGCGCATGGGTTTTTCTGGGTTCCAAATGCCTTTGCCCATAATTCGAGCATATTCTTGAGCGGTGGTGAGCCGTTGGTCATATTTGTTGTTGAGCGATCGCGGTACAAACACATACCCTTCTACCACCATCTGCTCGTTCAGCAATACCCCATCTTTCCACACATAAGCTAATCGGCGCTCAAACTGGTCTTTGCTTGACCCATCCGACTCTAACAAAACGGATTGTCCGGCAATCAACTGCTTGAGCCGCTCTTGAGCCGCCGATCCCCAAGGCTGCTGTTTCATGTCGGGTGCCTCGATTCCCAGCAGTCGCACTCGCTCTACCAAAGCGGATTGCTTGCTGGTATCCAGCACTTCCAGGGTTTGTCCGGTGACAACCCGCTCCACCTTCACGGTGACGCCTGTCGGAACTTCTTTCGCTTGGCAACCAACCAAGAAAAACCAAAAGCCAAAAGCCAAAAGGCAAAAGAGAAAATTCTTTTGCCTTTTTGTTTTTCGCGATCGCCTTTGGTTATTCTTCATCCAGCGGTAAACCGAAACGGACTTTGCCCTTGCCAAAATAGCGACCGAACTGGAGTTCGTAAACTTCATCCTCATCCTGAGTTTCTACTTCCAAGTCGGAGCGGGGATAACTTACGCAGAGTAGAGCATAGCCTTTGTCGCGCAGTTGCGGAGAAAGCCCCATTGCTTCTGGCTGATGGATTTCCCCTGAGAGGACGCGCACGGCACAGGTGGTACAAGCGCCATTGCGACAGGAAAAAGGCAACTCGACGCTCTGATGCTCGACGCTAGATAGGATATAGCGATCTTCTGGCACCTGAAGGTCATGGTGAGTGCCGGTTTGGCGATTGCGTATCCGAATGGTGTGGTAATTCGTCATAGTTTTAGTGTATTATTAAAAATCGCAGCTTTGAGTTGCACATTTCAAAATAAATAAACCTCTGGAGAGGTGGCCGAGTGGTTGAAGGCGCAGCACTGGAAATGCTGTTTAGGGCAACTTAACGTGGGTTCGAATCCCACCCTCTCCGTTGAAAATCAAAACTCAGCATTGCTGAGAGGCTTATCGCCCTAGAAGTATCCTCTGGGGCGATATTTATTTTTGGGGAGCGCTTCAGTATCAGCGCGTGAATCCCCAGCAGAAAAAGCGATTGGTATTTGATTTTGCAGCAGGAGTGTTGACGTTGGTGGGGTAAGAGCGATCGGATTCAAATTTGACTAGAGAGAAAGACGCGATCGCGCCTTTTGAATAAATTAGAAGTGCCTAATAAAAAACAATAAAAAAAGGGTGAGCATTGCCCACCCTAAGACGAATCAATTAACCAACAGCATCGTTTATTTTGCGGGTTGCGCCTTGTTTTGAACCAGCAGCCGCTCAAAACTTAGGGCAAACACTCCCAGCGTCACCAGTACGATGCCGAAAATTGATATCGGCTGTAAAGCATTCTGAGCGCTCGGAATAATCAAAAATGCCAAAACTGCTGTTAACACAGGGCCACTAGAAGCGATAATCGAGGCTCGTGCGGCACCCAAGAAGCGAACGCCAAAGTTATTTAACAAATAGCCCGCTAGAGTTAATATCCCCAAGACAACGCCGCCGATAATCAAACCCAGGCGCTTATCCGGGATGACCTGAACAGCCAAATTTTCTGGTAATGGCAACATCAGACTGATGCTAGCCAGGACAAAGATGGTTGTAAACTGAACCAAGCTGACGGGGACGGGGTGAAGCTTTTGAAAGCCAAGCTGCATAAAAATCAGGTAGAAGGCAAAGGCGATTCCTGAGGCGGCGGCGGTGCCAACTCCCACCCCAGAAATGCTTGCCACCCCACTATTAACCGCCGGGAAGATTTTAGGCCAAGCTGCGAGGATAACACCCAAGGAAATCGTACACATCACTCCAACGCGCAGGAAGGTGGGGCGATCGCCAAAAAACAGCCACGCCAGCGGGACTGTAATAATTGGATACATAAACAGAATTGTCACTGCAACCCCTGGGCCAATTTGGGGGATGGCGATATAAATCAGGACTTGCGACAAAAACAGGAAGAATCCACTCCCGACTACCGTTAAAAGTCCGCGCCGGTCTGGATCTAATAAAAACTTCTTAATATCCCTCCACACGTTGGGATAGAGAACGATGGCAAGTAAAGCCATTAAAGGCAGCACCACCATCATCCGGAACCACAAAATTAACAGCGAGTTGCCCAAACCTAGCTTGATGAATCCTCCCAAGGAAAACAAGTTAAAAATTTGACTTTCTCTGCCAATGATTTGGACAACCACGTTATGAACCGACAGCGCCACGGTAGAAATTAAAATCAACAATAACCCTAACTGACCTTGGGAGCTTGGTTTAGGTTGGCGTGGCGGTGGTAGCGGGGCAGCCGGAACCGAGAACGGAATCGCATTCGCTTCTGGAGGCTGTTTGCGATCGCTATAAGCTTGCCCTCCCACCTCTGACTCTGATGGTACTAATGGCAGCGCATCGCTTTCTGCTTGCAGTTGTTCGTGCAGGCGATTGACGAGAGTTTCTAAAATTGCTTCTCCTTGTTGCTCCAAGCCGTGCATCCGTGACAGCTGCTGGGAGAACGAACTTTGATAGCTGCTGATGTCTTGTTGCAGTGTTTTAAAAGTCGTTCTTAGGGTTGTATCCAAGGAAGAGAGGATTCGGTAGGCACTGTCGTTGTAGTCATTTGCCGAGGGCGGCAAATTGGCGCTGCTAGTGCCACCCAGCGGGTGATAGGAGCTACCTGGTTGCTGGGACAGCCGTTGCATCAGCAGATCTTGCAGGTGTTCTGCGATCGCTTGGGTGAGTTGCCCAACTAAATATTGCTGCTGATCCTGATCAATTTGTTCTTGAGGCAGAGAGCTTTGGGACGAGGGTAATTGCTGACGCTGAGCTTGTAGATGATTGATCTCATCGACCAACCGGGATTTCTCAGCCTGGAGTCGCTCAACGTCTTGATTCAACTGGACGATGAGATTTTGCTTCAGGTTCTCAAGTTCCTGCGTCATCGCCCTCAAAAGAGCCTCTGTTGCCGTAGCATTTCCGGTGTTGTGATTTTCCGGTAGATTGTCCAGTTGCCCCATTAGCGTATAACCTCGGTACGATTGGCTATAACGAAGTGTAGTTTTAACTTAGTTTACTTAAGTCTTGTTAGTATTTCTGATATTTTGGCAGATACACTTTCTGATGGATGTGATTTTGCTCAACTAGGTGTTGTTTCTCTGATGAAGGAAAGTGTTTGATTTTTTGTCATCAATCCTGACAGATTACTCCAAAATTCTGGTGATTTTTAAGAGATTTTTCTGGTGAATTTAATTTTTTTCTAGACTGTTGAATCTTGCAGTGCCTGCAAGAAAAACTACTTAGACACTATCCTCCCTCGACATATTGAAGAACAAAGAGGGAGTTTCTTCTTCCCGCGAGCGAGAGACTTTTGGAGGGTTCAGACAACTTTTGCAAGAAGTCTAATATTTTGATCCCTAAAGCCCCAATAAAAGGGGGAAGAAAGTTCGCGCCACGTTTAAAAGCAGAGGTTTGAGCTTTGCAATACGCGGATGAAACAGCGCCGTGTCTCCCTGCCTGAAAGCCAATTGATCGCTGGCATTTAGGATCGAGTTTTTGGACGCGGACGCATTTTCCCCAACAGGGTAGCAGCCGCCGCCTAGAAACTCCTTCCAGAAAGAGTGTATCCCAATCGGGCAACCGGAGAGGGGATGTAAAGTTTTAAATTGAATCCATCAAGTGGAAAATTCCGAATTGTCCCCCTATCTGACGGATAACTAGAAAGATAATTGCCCCCAAACCCGCACTAATGGGAAGGGTAATTAGCCAAGCGAGTCCAATCGATTGCAGCGTTTGGAACCGGATGGATTTCCAGTCTTTGACTGCACCAATGCCAACCACAGCACCGACAAGGGCGTGGGAGGTGGAGACGGGCAAGCCGAGCCGGGAAGCAAGCAAGATGGTCGTAGCGGTTGCGAGTTCGGCGCAGAAGCCACCGCTCGGCTGGAGGGCAATAATGCCTTCTCCAATTGTCGCAATGACTTTTTTGCCCCAGACGGCAAGACCGGCAACGATACCGGCACCGCCCAATACTAGAATCCAGAGGGGAATGCTAAAGCCAGTGATAGGAACGGAACCTGTGCGATTGATATAAACGATCGCCGCTAAGGGAGCGATCGCGTTGCCAACATCATTGGAACCGTGGGCAAAGGCGACGAAGCAGGCACTTAATAGCTGAAACCGTGCTAGCTGACGCTCAATAGGATTGAGAATTTTAGATGGGGAGTTTGGGATTTCGCGGTTGTCCGTCTCATTGGCTCCCGCGATAACCCTTGTGTCTACAAGCTGCTCTGCTTCCTCGCGGGCTAATTGTCGCCAGATGAACCGGGTAAGGGCAACTGATGCGATCGCGCCAATCAAGAGAGGGATATCGTGGGCAGGAAGGTTGATGCCGAAACGATTTGTCAGCCAGGTATCGATGGGTTGACTCACAGAGGGTAGAACAATCACCCCAAAGACGCCCAGCAACGTCACGCTCAACCAGGGGATCCATTCGCGCAGTTGAAAAAGTGGGTTGGGTTGATCGAGAATCCAACGCTTGACAACGCTGTAGAATAACGCGGCAATCGTGCCACTGATGATCGGCGTTATCACCCAGGCGAAGCTGATTAGACCAATTAATGACCAATCAATGGCACCGACACCCGCCGCCACCCAGCTAAAACCGGCGATCGCGCCGACTACCGCATGAGATGATGCGACTGGCAAGCCCAGACTGGTGGCAATTTGCAGCCAGACGCCACAGGCTATCAATACCGAAACCATGCCAATCAGTAGCATCTGAGGTACGGCAGCGAACAGTTCTGGATTGACAACCCCGGTTGCCAGCGTCTCCGATACGGAACGACCAAACAGCACGGCACCTGTAAATTCCAACACTCCGGCAATCACCAATGCCTGCCGTAGGGTGACAGCCTTCGATCCCACCGACGTTCCCATCGAGTTAGCAACGTCGTTTGCGCCCAGATTCCAGGCAACGTAGAAAGCTAGCAGGGCAACAAAAACAATCATGCCGTAAATATAGATATCGACACAGCTAGTTTATCCGGTGAAGGATAGGGGAGCGAACTGAGAACTCAGCGTGCGGCTAACGCCTCGCTTCTCTAACGCGATCGCGCTGAAGGGAGAGGAAGCGGCGATCGGGATTTGAAGCGATGATTTTTACTCAAATCGAGGCAAAATTTGCGCGATTATCACTGCGGATACACGCGCCCAACTCTGTATAAGTATCTATTCAACGATTTGGGAAGACCGACTTCTCAATTGGAGCGGTGTGAGTTTAGTAGGGCTAATTTATGCGTTTTCCTCATGTTGCTGTTTGTACTTTAGCTGCTTTTGTGGCTGGAGGGATGACAGCCCAAGCAAGTGAAAGTCCGAGTTCCGAAGGTTCTCCCCAGGCAGCCGTGACCGATGAGGGGAGTGTTGCCACCCCGATGGTGACTCCTAGAAGTATGACAGCGATCGCTGCACCAGAAATCCAACCAGAACCACAATTGGCATCCAGGCAGGAATTTCCGTTGCCTTCTCAGAATGCCCCAGGATTCGCTGCAAGGCAACTTCCGGCATTGACAGCTGCCCCCCAAACTGATTTGCCAGAAATCCCTGAAACTGCGGCGCTTCCCTCAAATAACCTCCTCTCCCAGTTATCAACAGCTTCTGATATTAACCAGTCTGCATCTGAGGAATCCGGGAGGAAAGCTTCTGACTTAGCTTCCTTCCGAAACGGGGAAACTGTTAACGAAGCGGCTGTAAATGAACGAACGATACCCAGTGGAGGTGTATTTACATCCAAGGCTGAGGCACTCCGTCCAGATGAGGCGATCGCTAACTCGTCAACGGTACAAACCAGCCAGTCAATGGCAACGGAACCGAAAGCCAGAAATACCTGTGCCTCGCAAAGAATCAAGAACGTTAAATCCTTAGATAATGCAACTTATCAAGTTGCTCAAGAAGTAAGCACACCGGCTACAGAACGCTGTCCGGGTCCGGAACCTGTTGCGCCGCTAGCGTTGCCAGCACCCATCGAGGAATTTGAAGCTTCGCCCGCCCTGAGCATTTATATCCCAGTTGGCTATGGTGCCGATAGAAACACCGCCTTTATCAGCGGCACCTATCAACCCAACGTGCGAGAAGATAGTGGTTCTGTGGGGGCTGCGGGAATCGGCATCGGCTTAGGCAATGCTGATAAAGCCGTCGGGGTAGAACTATCCTACGCTTTAGCGACAAATGACAGCTTCGGCGAAGGTGGTTTTAATGGCAAGCTGCATCGTCGATTTGGGGGAGATGTATCAGCAGCATTAGGCTGGAATGGTTTTTTAAATATTGGTCACAACGACTTTGAACAGTCCAAATATGGAGTTGTTACCAAAATATTCCGAACGCGAGAATCTCTCAATGATGCTTTCAGCCGCGTTGCTTTTACGGTTGGTGTCGGCGATGGACAGTTCCGTTCCAACGGTGCGGTTGATGCGGGTGAAAACAATATCAATGTATTTGGAAATTTGGCAGTTCGTGTTGTTCGACCTGTTAGTTTGATTGCGGAATGGACAGGACAGGACTTAGCATTGGGTCTTTCCATCGCTCCCTTCAAAAACTTTCCTTTTGTGATTACTCCAGCCTTGCGCGACGTTGCGGGTGCGGGTGATGGCTCTCGATTTGTATTAGGTGTTGGGACAGCATTGAAGTTTTAAGGAGGAGTACCCCAAATGCACACCATAAAATCTCTGGGTTGGGTTGTTGGCTTATCAATTGTGGCGCTGGGTATGGCTGCGCCTGCGAGAGCCGACCGTAGTTATTCTGATATCACGGGAACGAATATCTGGAACAATACGGCACCCATTTTTGATACTGATGACAAGTTAGATCCGGAACTAACGGCAAATATTACCCGGCTTAACCAAGAGTCAGAAACAGCCTTTCAAGCCTGCGGGGCTGCTCTGACGGAACAAACTCCTGGTACCCGCCGGTTTACTCGACAGCCTCAAACACCACCCCCTGTTCCCCAGGCGTGTCAGCGTCTAGAGGAGTTAAGGACAGAAGTCGAAAACTTGAGAACGACTTTGCAGCAAAAAGACATTTCCAGAGCCAACTCCGGTTTGCGGACTTGGTAGCGGTTCGGTTGTCAGTTGCAGAGTCATTCTAGTGTGAGCAGGAGCAAGAATACGATGAGGCAGATGAAGCGTAAAAACGGTAGAACCGCCGGGTTCAAGTGGCTACTGGGAGCGATCGCGGCTGGGTTTATGGGCGTGGCAACGCCCGTTCACGCTGAAGATTTGTTTGGCAATGAAGCTGTCCAGTTCCCGGTGGATACGACGATTGAATTTGAATTCAAAGAGTCCCACGGAGCTTATCGATCAACGCTTGGCGTTGTCAATTTAGATACGGGTGAAGAGACCGTGCTGTTTCAGGAAGTCAAACCCTATGACGGCTTCGGAAGCGAACAGCCTCAGCCTTCCTCGCCCGGTCAAAATAATATTGGCACGGCAATCGATTTTCTGGGGACAGTTGATGGGGGAGCTGTAGAAAATCGACTCAGCGAATATACTTTTAAAGCGAATACCCGGTATGCTTTCTACCTGGAATCTGTTAGCCCTACAGGTCAAACTCGCCGCAGTGTCAGATCCACCACCAACCTAGCAGCTGCGTTTAATGGCAGATTGGATGGGGGCACGAACGAAGAAATTACTGGTGTTCGCATCGCCTGGGATGATACAGGGCTACCCCAACCAGGAAAAGATGAGGATTTCGATGACTTCGTGATTGAGGCGGGAGGTTTTCCACCCGTTCCCTGTCCGCCAATCCGCTAATCGACAATTTCATTATTTTGATCCCCCAGCACCCCTCTGTTTTAGGGTACTGGGGGATTTTGTTTTGAGTCGATATCAATTAATGAGATCGATCGCGCTTCAGGAGATGAGGATGCGATCGCTAACTCCTACCTATTCCAACCGAGTATTATTGATGCTGCCGTGTCTCCTCGTCCGTAGCAGGTGGCAGAGCGAAATTGCCCCCAGAAAGTTTTGTTGTTGTATCAATATCTAACAGAAATAAGGTTAGAGAAGTTTCTGGTTGAGAAATGACAGCAACGTGACTGGCTATCCCTAGGGTATTAGCGTGACGAAAGGATTCGGGTAAGACTCGAATCGTGGATAAGGGTACATCTATCAAAGCGGGAACGGTTTCAACGGGGATACCATACAACTCTCTTTCGGTATTTTGAAGAACGATCAGATAGGCTCCCTGAAGGGTTTCGTGGGTTGAGTTGGATGAAAATAACCGCTGCTGTAGAGCCAAAACGGTCACTTCGCGATCGCCTACATGAGCAATACCGACTCCATTCAGTCCGCTGCCAAAAATTTGGGTAGAATTCAGCACTTTGTAGATAGACTCAATCCGCAAACCCAAGTTTAAGCTACCAATGCTAAACACAAGCACTTTAATAGCGGGTACAGACGCGGAAACATCTAACCGATCGAAATCCGGGGGGGTTGAGTTGATTAAAGTGCTGTTCATGCCTTTTTTTTCAGGGGAAAGTAGGATTCATCCCTCCCGATTCACCCAGAGGGTTGGGGTGGGTTTCTGGACTGTAATTGATGTCTTTAAAAACATTGAGATGCTCTCATTATTATGAGCTACGAACGGCAGCTCCTAAAGATCCACTTTTTTCAAAAAGGGCTTTGAGGGCTGCTAAGAATTCTTGCTCTAAGTAAGGTTTGCTAAAGTAAGCACTGGCTCCCAAGTGAGTTGCTAATTGTCGATGTTTTTCACTACTACGGGAAGTCAGCATCGCTACGGGTATTTTTGATAGCTGCGGATCTTGACGACGATGGTTGAGAAATTCAAAGCCATTTAGATTCGGCATTTCTACATCGCAAACCACCATTTGAATGTTGGAATTTTGCTGTAACTGTTCGATGGCTTCCCGTCCATCTCTTGCTTGTAAAACGCGGTATCCTGCTTTTTGGAGTGTTAAAGCTAAAGTTTGTCTGAGGGTAATCGAGTCATCTACGATTAATATCAAAGGCGATTTAGCTGTGTTTGCGGATACTTTAGTTTTGTCAATTGATGCAGTTTGGATGGGGGAAGCAGTTGGCAGATCGGTGAAAGTAGTCGTAGCGATCGCGTTCTTACTTTGCCCAACCATCTGGGTGAGAAGCGTTGCCCCATCAATTACCGGAATCAGGCTCCCATCTCCTAAAATCGTGCAACCGTAAATATAACTTGGAGGCGCGATCGCTGCACCAAAGGGTTTGATCACCAATTCTTGCTCTGTGACCAAGCGATCGATTTCTAAGGCAAGAATTTGGTTATCTCGGCGGATTAGCAGCATCGGTGGTGCCCAAGCTTCGGGAGTGGGAACGGCGACTAAAGCTTGGCTGGGAATTGATTCAGGCAACGGACAACTATAGTCCAGTAATTCTGATAAGTGATAGACAGGAACGATTCGCTTGCGCCAGTGCAAGAATCTCTGTTTTCCAGAGTGCTTCATCTGGTCAGTTTTCGGAATGACGATCTCTTCAATGCTGTCAGCGGGGAAGGCGTAAGCAGTGGAACCAACCAAGCAGACGAGTAATTTAGCAATCGTCAGCGTCAGCGGGATGCGTAACGTAAAGGTGGTACCTTTTCCAGGAGTGGTCGTGACCGTGATGGTACCTTTGAGCGATCGCAGTTGCGATCGCGCCACATCTAATCCCACACCTCGACCCGACAGTTCGCTGACTTGAGCCGCAGTGGAAAATCCTGGCTCAAATAGTAAATCTAAAAGTCGAGTGGTTGAAGTTGTAACCACTTGTTCTGGTGAAAGCAACCCCAACTCTAGTGCTTTCAAACGGATGCGTTCTAGGTTGACTCCTTGACCGTCATCCCGTACTTCAATAATCGTGTGACTCCCCTGATGATAAGCCTGAATTTCAATCTGACCCCGCTCCGGTTTCCCTTGCTGACGGCGTACTTCTGGTGGCTCAATCCCGTGATCGAAGGCATTGCGGAGCAAGTGCAGTAAAGGATCGTTGAGTTTTTCTAAAGCGGCTTTATCAACTAAAACTCCCGTCCCGCTTAATTTCAGCTCGACTGGCTTTTTGTATTTTGTGGAAAGGTCGCGCAAAACTCTAGGAAAGCGGCTCAACACTTCGCGCAGGGGAAGCATCCGCGCCCACATCAAATCATCCCGCAAGTGGGCGATCATTTGACGTTGACTTTCTAAAGTTTGGCTTGACTGGCCAGCTAAGTGTGCCACATCCCCGACGATTTCTTCGAGTTGCACCATCTCTTCGAGGCTCTCTTGCACCATTGAGTGCAATGCTCCATAGCTGTCCATCTCTAGGGAGTCAAACGAAGAAGTTAGGGGTGTAGAGGTGCTAGAAGACAGGGGATTATGCTCTATATTTTCCTCGGTTTCAGACGAAGGAAATCGCGTTTTTACATCCGGCTTTTCTGCTTTTCGAGGTATGAAAGTTTGCTGGTCTGACGCAATAGAATGGCGTTCTGGAGCCACTATCATCTGGTCTGATAAATCGCGCAGATGATTGGCGATTTCCTGAAATTTAGTAAACCGCCGCAGCAGTTCTTGCACCGTTGCTTGCAGTTGTTCGTTTTGGAGGAAAAGACCGTTTCGGTTAATGGCAAGTTCACCCACCAAGTTATTCATTCGTTCCAGTCGATCTAAGTCAACGCGAACAGAAAGTTGGGGAGTAGAATTGGTAGGGGCGATGGTTTCCTTCTTGTCTTTGGCAGCAGGCAATTTAGCAGGTTTAGAGGTTTTAGATCCTAGTTTGTCGATTTCAGCCTGAATTAGCTGAGGCGAATTTTCTGGGTTGGCTAGATTGACCGGAAGCTCGGTTACGGAAGGTAAAGTCTCAAATAATTGCTCGATTTTCTGAACAACTGCTTGAATATTCGTTGGGGATTTTGTTTCAATTAATTCTGAGTGTAGTTCTGGAGCTGGGGGAGAAATAGTAACTAGGTTAGTTTCTTCAACAGCTAGCTCTAATTCAGGAATTTCCTCAATCAGCGCCATCGGCTCAGCTACTTCAAAAGAAGATGAGTTTTCAATTTCTATCTCTGGTAAATTTGAGGCAAAACTACCAAAAACTTCATCTAGAGAAGGAGGGTAAGCGAGGATTTCTTCTTGAGCGATTAACTCAAATTCTTGATTTAGATTAGCTGCTGGTAGCGCCGGAAGTTTCAGCCCGTCGAAAGATGAATTATTATAAAAATCTGTAATTTCTGCTGTTAATTTTGAATCCTTAAAAATTTTATCTGAAGTTTGTTTCTGTTTTCGCTCGTCTAAGTTTGGTTTGAGACTTTCCTCATCTGTAGTTAAGGTTAGATGCTCAGGTTCATCAACTTTGAGAAGAGGGAGTTGATTTTGAGTTGATAGGCTGGAATCTGAGAAATCAAGAATTTCGTCGAAAGCAGCGATAGAAGTTAGCGTTTCCCCTGGAATGCCTAACTCGGTTTCGGAAATTTCTTCAGATGTGAATAGTGCCGAAACGTCTAGGAAATCTTCATTGATTTCAGAAGGGAGGACAGAGCTACCAAAAATATCTTCAATAGAAGAAAAGGAAAAGGAGAGCGCTGATTCCTCTTCATCTTCAGTCAGTGTCAGTAGCTCTAATTCGGGAGCCAGTTGGACGCCTGTAACCGTTGATCCAGGGGAAGTTTGAACTGGAGAAGTAGCAGCAAGTTTTGTTAAAGCGGTAGAGGGAGAACCGCCAATCAAGCGATCTCCTGCGAGTACGCCTTCTCTCGCTGCTAGAAAATCAGCTAATGCCAGTTTAGCAATCTGCAAGGCTTGTTCGGGATGAGCATCGAGCGCCGCCAAAGTAGTTTGCGCGATCGCTCCAAATCCTGGCAAACTTAATAATTCTGCGATGCCGGTAAATACATCAGCGAGTGCCCGCAATTCTCCGGCTACTTGATTGCTTTCAGGATGGGCTAAAACATGGGTGAGGCGCTCTAGTTCTTGCGCCACGTCCACTTCAAATATCGATAAGGTGATATCAATTCCCAATTCCACCGCATTGGGTAAAACTTCCTCTCCGGTGAGGAAATCTCCTAATTGCGCCTCAATTTTGGCAAACACGGGTTCGGCGATCGCGATCGCCTGTTCTGCGTTGAAATGACCCGCCAGAATCTGCTCCGTTAAAGGGAGGCGGAGACAATCATAGGCTTGCAGCAATAAGCTTTCTAGTTCGGCATCAATCTCTAACTCTTTGTTGTGGAGCGCCTTAAAGATGTCTTCAAGGCGGTGAGCTATCGTTTTGATTGTTTCGAGTCCCACGCAAGCAGATCCCCCTTTAATCGAGTGAGCCGCACGCATGAGACTGTGAATTTTAGCAGTAGTCCGCTCTGTCTTGAGCGTCAGCAGTTCCGATTCGATGACCTGCAACAGCTCTGGAGCTTCTTGAATGAAGAACTGATAGGCTTGGTCGCGGATATCAGAGTCGAGCGCCATAATACTGAATTGGTAATTGGTAATTAGTAATTGGTAATTGGGGAATAGGCGTATGGGAATTTGGAATTGGTAATTGATAATTGGGGAAAAGGGGTTTAGTAATTAATAATTGGCTGGATTCTTCCCCCTACCAATTACCCATTACCAATTACCCATTACCAATTACCCATTACCAATTACCCATTACCAATTACCCATTACCAATTACCCATTAGCTAACTTTAAATCGACCCACGTTTGCTTGCAGTTCTTGCGCCAACGCTAGCAATTCCTTAAAGGATGCCGATACATCGGTGGCTCCCGTTGAGGTTTTAGTGGCGATCGCTGCCACATCGGTCATGGTTTTGGTGACTGCATCGGAAGCTTTGGATTGCACGACAGCCGCTTGGGCGATCGCTTCCACCAAGGCGCTGATCTGGGCGCTGGCAGTCGTAATTTTGTTCAGGCTTTGGCGGGTTTCATCCACCAGTTTCGTACCCGTAACGACCTGCTCGGTGCCTGCTTCCATCGCCGCTACCACCTCATTGGTTTCTGCCTGAATGCCTGCAACCAGCTTTTCGATTTCCGCCGTTGCTGCCGCCGATTGCCGCGCTAGCGATCGCACTTCATCCGCAACGACGGCGAAGCCTCGACCCTCTTCCCCAGCGCGTGCCGCCTCAATTGAAGCATTGAGCGCCAACAAGTTCGTTTGAGCGGCAAAGGTGCCAATTAGGTTCACCACTTTGGAAATCTTTTGCGAAGATTCGCCCAAACGCTTGACTTTTTTAGAGGTTTCTGCAACAGTTTCCCGAATCGCTAGAATCCCGTCCACCGTGCGGTTCATGGCAGCGTCACCCTCCTTCACAATCTGCGTCGCTTGTTGAACCGCAGCTTCCGCTTGTTCGGCATTGGCAGCAACCGCTCGAATCGAGGTGGACATTTCCTGAATTCGATCCAGAGCAGCTAAAATTTCCTCTGATTGCCGTAAAGCTTCTGCCGATAGCTCTTGAACAGAGACTTCATTGCTGCTGGTGGTTGCTGCCACTTGTTTGGCGGCGGTTTGCACCTGGCTAACAATTTTCCGTAAGCTACCGATCGTGGCATTGTAGGAGTCAGCAATCGTGCCGATTTCATCCTCAGTCACCTGCGCCCGAATGGTGAGGTCTCCTTTACTGACAGGATCGACTTCCAGCAGCAGTTCCAGCGCTCGTTTTTGCAGGGCTTCCTTGGCTGACCTTTGCTGTTCGGCATTTGCAGATTGTTGGCGGGTCGCTTCCTCTTGCGCCGCCAGCAAAGTTTGAATCTGTTCCAGCAGCGTCGCTTGGTTGAGGGCAATACCCACTTGAGTTGTCAACTGGGTGAACAAATCGATTTCACCCTTCTGCCAAATGCGAGTCCCCGAACATTGATGAGCAATCATCAAGCCGAATAGCTCGTTATCTACTACGATGGGCACGACCAAGTTGGCTTTGACTTGAAAGCGCTCCAACATTTTAATGTGACACTCGTTCAGACCCGCTTGATAAATATCCTCAATGGCACGAATGCGCCCTTTGTTGTAGCTTCCCCCCTGCGTCTCTTTCAAGCAGGTATCTTCGATTTTGACGCCTTGAGTGGGCATCCAACCCGTCGCTACAGATTCTGCAATTACCGTCCCATCCCAGTTCGCATCGAAGCGATAGACGATTAAGCGATCTGTTTTAAACGCGCGTCGCACCTCTTCGACCGCTGTATTCAGAATGTCTTCCAGCTTCAGAGATTCCCGAATGCGGAGGGTAATCATCGACAAAAGTTGCGATCGCGTAGCTTGAGCTTCTTTCTGTTCCAGATAGCTGATGCGGTCTATCGCCAAACCAACTTGAGTGGACAACTGCGTGCAGATAGCGACTTCAGACTGCTGCCAAGTCCGAGGGGTTGAACACTGCTGGGTACACATTAAGCCCAGTAGTTTGTCACCGCTAACAATCGGGGTGATCACATTGGCTTTGATTTTTAATCGCTCGTACAACTCAACGTGACAAGGGGCGAGATTCGCTTGATAAATGTCATCGATAACAAACACGCGACCTTTGCGGTACAACTCTACCCCCGCCTCTGAGTCGGTGAAATAGGTATCTGCTACTTTCATGTTCATGCAGGTCGGTAATCCAGGTGTCACCGCTTCCGCAACTACATTCCCACTCCAGTCCGGGTTAAAGCGATACAAAAACACCCGTTCCGCATTCAGGATTTGTTGAGCGCCAATCACTGCTTTCTCGAAAACCTCTTTGACATTGAGAGATTCACGAGCGCTGTTGGCAATATCTGCAAACAGTTGGGTCAAATTGGCTTCGACTTCTCGCTGTTTGGCTTCCGCTTCCTTCTGTTTGAGGAAACTAATTCGGTCTAATGCTAAGCCGATTTGAGTAGATAACTGCGAGCAAAAATCTACTTCATACTGCTGCCAAGTCCGAGGAGTAGAACACTGCTGCGTACACATCAAGCCTAATAGTTTGTCACCGCTGACAATTGGGGTGATTACATTGGCTTTGATTTTTAATCGCTCGTACAGCTCAATGTGACAACCTGTAAGATTGGCTTGATAGATGTCATTAATGACAAATACGCGACCCTTGCGATACTTTTCTACACCCACATTCGAGTCGGTGAAGTAAGTATCGGTCACGGTCATTTTCAGGCACGAAGGTAAGCCGGTTGTCACCGCTTCCGCAACAACATCTCCACTCCAATCCGAGTTAAAGCGATACAAAAACACTCGTTCCGCATTCAGGATTTGTTGAGCGCCAACAACGGCTTTTTCAAATACTTCCTTGACATCTAGCAACTCACGAGCGCTACTAGCAATATCAGCACATAGTTGAATGCGCTTAGCTTCAACTTCTTGCTGTTTTGCTTCAGTTTCTTTCTGTTCTAGGAAACTGATTCTGTCTAAAGCTAAGCCGACTTGAGTAGATAATTGCGAGCAAAAGTCTACTTCATACTGCTGCCAATTCCGAGGATTTGAACACTGTTGCGTACACAGCAAGCCTAATAGTTTATCACCGCTGACAATCGGGGTAATCACATTGGCTCTAATTCTTAATCGCTCATACAACTCAACGTGGCAATAAGTCAAACCAGATTGATAAATATCATTAATGACAAATACGCGACCATTGCGATATCTTTCTACCCCCACATTCGAGTCGGTGAAGTAAGTATCGGTAACAGTCATTTTTAGACAGGAAGGCCAACCCGGCATTACTGATTCAGCAACTACATCCCCACTCCAATCTGGGTTGAAGCGATATAAAAACACCCGTTCCGCATTCAGGATTTGTTGAGCGCCAACAACGGCTTTTTCAAATACTTCCTTAACATCGAGAGATTCACGAGCGCTAGTAGCAATATCGGCACACAGTTGAATGCGCTTAGCTTCAACTTCTTGCTGTTTTGCTTCAGCTTCCTTCTGTTCTAAGAAACTGATTCGGTCTAGAGCTAAGCCGACTTGAGTAGACAACTGGGAGCAAAAATCGACTTCATACTGCTGCCAATTCCGAGAATTTGAACACTGCTGCGTACACAGCAAACCTAATAGTTTATCACCGCTGACAATCGGGGTAATCACATTGGCTTTGATTTTTAATCGCTCATACAACTCAATGTGGCAACCCGTAAGATTGGCTTTGTAGATGTCATTGATGACAAACACGCGACCATTGCGGTATCGTTCTACCCCTGCGGGAGAGTCGGTGAAGTAGGTATCCGTGACGGTCATTTTTAAGCAGGAAGGCCAACCTGGAGCAATAGATTCCGCGACGATATCTCCACTCCAGTCTGGATTGAAGCGATACAAAAACACCCGTTCTGCTTTGAGGATTTGTTGAGTTCCTTGAACGGCTTTCTCGAAAATTTCTTTGACATCTAACGATTCTCTAGCGCTGGTGGCAATATCGGCACACAACTGTAATCGCTTGGCTTCAACTTCTTGTTGTTTAGCTTCAACTTCCCGCTTTTGCAAATAGCCAATCCGATCTATGGCTAGCCCTAATTGAGTGGACACCTGGGTACAGAAATCGACTTCAGACTGCTGCCAAGTCCGAGGATTAGAACACTGCTGCGTACACATCAAGCCGAGTAGTTTGTCGCCGCTAATCAGCGGGGTAATTACATTGGCTTTGATTTTTAATCGCTCATATAATTCAATGTGGCAAGGTGTGAGATTGGCTTTATAGATGTCATCAATGACAAAGACGCGGCCCTTCCGATAGAGTTCTACTCCCACCTTTGAAGAGGTGAAGTAGGTATCAGCTACCTTGATTTTCATGCAGGTCGGCAATCCGGGCGCTACCGCTTCGGCAACAACATAGCCACTCCAGTCTGGATTGAAGCGATAGATGAATACTCGTTCTGCATTCAGGATTTGTTGCGTGCCTTGAACTGCTTTCTTGAATACTTCGTGAATATCAAGAGATTCTCTGGCACTGGTAGCAATATCAGCACATAGTTGTAATCGCTTGCCTTCAACTTCTTGCTTGCTTAATAAGTCTTTAACTCGTGCTACCAAGTTATTGAAGCTGACAGCTAGAGTTTGCGTTTCAGTAGTCCCGCGAGGTTCAACGTAGGCATCCAAATTTCCGGCAGCAACCTGCTCTGATGTACCCGTCAATTCTTTCAAAGGAGCAGACCAGCGGCGTGCTAAACTCACCACAATGCCTGCACCTACGGCTCCCAAGGAAAGAAAAATTAGGACAAAAATTAGCCCATGCTCATTTCCTGCGGCAGCAATTTCCGAAAGTTCAATTGAGGTGACACTGACCAAATCGATGCCAGGAACTGCGGCAAGGCTATACTTTCTGCCGTCCCGATCGAATGAAGTACTCAGAACTAATTGTCCCTCTTGGCGAACGTAAGGGACAATGGTAAGTCCCTGGAGTTGACCTGTAGTGGCAACGTAGCTTGGTTTTTTCCCTAGGGTGGCGTTTTCCCCAAAATTAGCCTTTTGTACTTCTAGTTCGGCTAACAGAGCGGTGGCTGTTTGTAAAACCGCATCGCCACCCAATACTTCTTTTTGAGCGATCGCGCCATTAGATGTAATGGTACTAATAACGGCTTTGCTTGCCGGAGCCAAAATCTGAATTTTTTCAGTGTTACTCAGTCCTACATGCTCCAACGGCACCGCTAGTTCGTCAAAGTTAGCAGCACGCGCAACATCAATAGTTAAGGAATTTTCTGCCAAAGACGACGAAATCAAAGCATCCTTGACCTTTACGCCAGCCAAGTTGGAGGATAGCATCGCGTCATTCCATAATTTCGTCTCGGTGCGCCCAGATGCTTGATAATTCGTCATCCCCCAGCTCACGATACCTGCGATCGCTAGCGGTGCTAGTACCACAGGTAAGATTGTCCTCAACAATTGGCTGCGGAGCGTGGGGCTTTTAGATAGATTCAGTTGTGGAGGCGGCGGGTTAATGTGGTCTTGCTCTGTTTGCTCTAGCTGCTCTTTTCCCTTGTTCTCTACCTTTTGCTCAAGATTTTGAGAGCCGTTTAAATCTTGTTGGTTTGGAATGAGCTTAAGAGGAGGGGGTTGATGGCTAACACCTGTCTTGCGACCCCGGAGACGACGCTTAATATTGGCTTTTGTTGTATCTGATTGAGGATCGGAAGGCGTCTTCATAGTTTAAACTTTGCTAAAGGTAGATGAGTGTGGCGAGTTGAGTTGATTAAGGGATACAGATAGAGGTTAAAAAATTGAAATTCCAGACCCAAAGAAAGACATCTGGATATTCAAACAGCCATTCAAACTTCTGGCTTAGGCATTCCAGCCATGATGGATTCTCCCTCTAGAACCACCAGTATTTCACCATTTGATTTCAGCCAATATCCCCGTAAAAATGGCACCAATTCCGGGGTGACAGATGATTGCGGAGGAGATTGAATTAAATCTGGATCGCAGCTTTCGATGTCTTCGACTCGATTCACTACCAATCCCAGCATCTTTTTTCCTGTGATTTGGCTACCAGTTCGCTGTTTACCAAGGATTTGCTGTTCCCCATGAATCACAATGACTGTGTAGGTTGATCGGTTAATTGCCTGTAAGTATAAGGGAGTCAGCCCTACTAAATGACCGAGATCCGCAATCCATAAAATCTCACCGCGCCAGTTATAAACTCCCATCACCCAAGCTGGCATATGAGGAATGGGGACAATCTGACTAACTGGAATTGTCAGCACCTCTGTCATTTGGTGCATGGGGAATAGTGCGGTAATGTCAGGAAAAAGATGAAACCGCAAAAATTGCTCTCCCACGACTGCTTTATGTTCTGCGGTTGGGATTTCAAATTGTTGAATTAAAGCTTTGTTTCCAGACAAAAATTCAGATTCCATTGCTTGTCTCTTGACGGTGCTGACGAAGATTTTTCCTAACCTTTAATTAATTGATTAACAGTACGCAGTAGTTCCTCTTGATCGACTGGTTTTGGAATGTAGGCATCTGCTCCTTGTTTCATGCCCCAAAATTTATCCATATCAGTGCTTTTGGTGGAACACATCACGACTGGAATTTTGCTGGTTTCTGCATCTGCTTTGAGTTCGCGGCAGAGTTCAAAGCCGCTACGACCAGGCAATACAACGTCTAAAATGATCACATCAGGTTTATGGCTACTGATTTTTTCTAAGGCTTCTTCTCCAGTATTGGCTGTTAAAACATTTAATCCACCTCGTCGCAAGCAGCTAGCAAAAGTTTCCCTTTCAGTTAGGGTATCTTCAACGATTAAAGCAGTATGCATTGTATTAACGCTCCTAGGAAAAACAAAAATCAACTGACCACGAGGGAACTGTTTTTGAGGTGCTTGAGGTACTTGTTGGTTATCGCTAGCACCTTTTCTGCATCGACTGGTTTCCCCATGAAATCTGAAGCTCCGACAACCTTAGCTCGGACTCGGTCAATGATACCGTCATTTCCTGTCAAAATAATAATTGGGGTGTCTCGGAAAGCAGAAACTTTACGCAATTGGGTACAAATTTCATAGCCGTTCGTATTGGGCATTACCAAGTCTAAAAAGATGATATGAGGTTTGCGGTTTAATAAAGTAGCGATCGCTCGCATCGAATCTGGTACTGCCAAAAATTGATACCCGGCTGACGTAAGAATCTTTTCCATATTTTTGCAAACCAACGGGCTATCATCCACACAAGCAATGAGTGGTTTTCGAGTCGCCGCTTGAGCGGGTATTTTGCCTGAAGAAGTCGGAGGATTTTTAGCAGTTAATTCTGAAGAAGTCGGGGAAACTGGATTTGCTAAATCAGGAATATCATTTAACTCTACTAATCCAGTTTCAAGGTAAGGCAATAGAGATCGGGTTACTTCCGCAACATTGCGCTTAGTTTGAACCGCAATATCTCGTAAGGTTCTTTGCCCATCTAATAACAATGTCAGAGATTTATAAACGGTAGGCGAGGTTTTTTGTTGGAGTTGTTCTGGTTGCTTGATCGATGGCGCTCGATTGGGAAGCACATCAGAAATTTTAGCGATTTTCCAGGCTTGCCAAATTTCTTGAGTTTTCGCGATCGCTTGTTCGGCATCAATCAATAACAACTGGGGGGCTAAGGCATTTTCTTGCTTGATTTGTAATGCTTTTGGTACTTCTTGAGTAATGTCAAACAATAATTCAAGAACAATGCCTTGAATTATTTTTACAACTTGTTCACGGGTAATTTTTTGCTGCTTCAGCCATAAACATAACAAATAATATTCTCGACAGTTTTTGCTAAGATCGGAAGAAGTTTCAGAAATATCAGTTTGTAAACTAAGTTGATTCGGACTAACATTAGAACAATTTATTCCTAAATGTCTTTGCCACCTTCTAACTGGATGAGTTCCTCCAGTTGCGTACAAAATCCGACCCAGGTAGAAGTAAAGAATCCACTCTCGCCCCAAAGTACCTTTCAGGAACAGCCGCCCACTAAAGCGAGCTTCCTTCAAAGTAGTCAGCTTGCTAGCAAAAGCAGTAATCGTCATAGGTTGGGCGGTCATAATTCTTGATTCCTTCTTGCAAAGTTCGCTTGACTTTAGCGAAAACCAGAGTTTACATTTATAAATATTTCTGATAAAAAAGCCTATTAATTTAATTAATAGCACTATATAGAAATAACAAGTCTCAGTAATTTTACTGAAATATTTTTAGAATTTTAGGCGTTCCGTAAATTTACGAAAACCCCCTATTTTAATAATTTTTATTAAGATACGAGCAAACAATTTGATTTCACTTTGATAATAGTAAACTGAGTCTTAGTTGAGTAAACAATTAAGATAGTTTATTGAGCATAAAACGGAATAAAAAATCCCCCAAGTTGCATCAACCTGGGGGATTTGATCCAAAAGCAGCCTGCTATTGGGTATTAGGAATTAGCCTGCCGCAGGGATAAGTTGCTACAGGTTGTTCAGAAGCATTTTCGGCAACAGCGGCAGGAATTTCATCGGAAGGCTGGGTTTTTGCTGCTTGATAGTCCGTCCGCAATTTTGAGAACATTTCTTCTCGACGATCGTACAAGTGCTTCAGGGGGCGGGGCTGACATTGGTTCATCACGTAGGCGGCGATGAGAGGCAGGGCAATTGTGCTGTCGGTGTAACAGACAATGGTGCTAGGTAACTCTTCGGGGTCAATCTTGCCCCAGCTAACGGCTTCGCTGGGTGTTGCACCAGAGAGTCCGCCGGTATCAGGACGCGCATCGGTGACTTGTACGAAGTAATCGTGACCTCGTTCCTCTAATCCCAACACTTCGTGAAGTTGCGGTTGAGTTTGCAGCAGGAAGTTTTTGGGACTACCACCGCCAATAATCACGGCGGCGCTTTTGCCCTCTACGTCTGGGTTGCCGGTTTCACGAGCGCAGTAGGCGATCGCAGCTGTCTCATTCACATCAATGGCTGGATCTAACACTAAGTTTGAGCCTTCCAAGGACAATGCTGCTACGTTCATCCCAATCGAACTATCTCCGGGAGAAGAAGTATAGATGGGGACACCACATTCATAAGCGGTCGCCAATAAGCAGGAATTTTTCACTCCCAACTGCTTTTCCACTTCCCGGACATATTTGCCGAGCAGGTAGTGAAATTCAGCAGTTCCCATCCGTTTTTGGAACGGTTCTGCTTGCAAAATCTTTCGGATGAAGGCATCAGTTTCCAGCAGCACATCGTAGCCAAAGATAATGTCATAAATGCGAATGGTGCCTTCTTCGCGCAGTTTCACATCATCTGCAAACGGATTCCCCGCGTAGAGGTCGAAACCCAGCCCGAAATGCATATCGTGGTAAAGATTGGCACCCGTACTGATCATCCAGTCAATAAAACCGTGGCGAATTAGGGGAGCCAAAATTCCCACACCCATTCCAGCGGGAGTCATCGCGCCTGATAGGCTGACTCCGACGGTGACGCCCTCGCGCATGACCTCTCGGCTGAGCAAGTGACACATTTCCCGCAGACGAGCTGAGTTGTAGGCGCTGAAGTAACCATCAATTAGATCGACAACATTAATTGCTGTCGGCATGGGGGCGGGTGCGATTTTGTTACCGGGCAGTTGTGACATTTTTTACTTTTAAAAGAATGAACCGCATTGTCAACTATAACCAGCAAAAGCGAGTCAGAAACCCAACTGGAGCAGGAAAAATATAAGTGTGGGGAAAAGATAAATGAGCGCTAGAGCGATCGCACTCGTTGCATCCTCACGCAGATAATTTTGTCGGGTAAGCAGCGATCGCGATCGCGCCATCCCTTATCTGATTGAATTCTACTCAGTATCGGTGGGGTCTTTTTGCCCTTACAGCACTTAGGATTTTTTCAGGCGATCGCTACCTTGTGTTAAATAATTTCTTTGATCGCAGCCGAGTAAGAATTATAGGCAGTATCCCCAAAGCAAACGAAAATCGTCTGCTCTATCGAGGTAGTGCGCTCCAGAAACTTCTTCACTTCAGTTACAGCAATTCTAGTGGCGCGTTCTATCGGGAACCCATAGACACCCGTGCTAATAGCTGGGAAGGCAATGCTGCGTATCTCGTATTGCTCCGCCAACGCCAGAGAATTGCGATAACATCTAGCTAGCAGCTCATCTTCCTGGCGATCGCCCCCTCGCCAAATTGGGCCAACTGTGTGGATTATCCACTCGGCGGGGAGATTGTAACCTTTTGTAATCTTTGCTTCACCCGTGGCACAGCCCTTCAACTGGCGACATTCTGACAACAATTCTGGTCCAGCGGCGCGGTGAATTGCCCCATCGACGCCGCCACCACCGAGTAAGGAGGTATTCGCTGCGTTGACGATCGCATCTACCTTTTGCTGAGTTATATCACCTTGAACGATTGCAATTTTGCCTAAAATCATGGGATTTTTTCCCTTAGCACAAAAAACTGACCAAGACCGGCTGAGTCATAATTGCCATCATAGGGGTGTTGCAAAGCTCCCTGCGGGGATCGCAAAAGCGATCGCCACAATTCGATAAATCTCAAATTTTTGTAAACTGGAAAAAGGTCATTCTCATGGCTTTAATCCAGAGAAGGATTTTGTCTCAGTCCAGTCAATATGACAAGATGGCAAGCAATCTTTCCTCTCGCAATCCAGTTAGAGTTCAATCAGCATCTCAGAGCCAGCACCATAATCATTGGTCTAATTTTGAGGAAATGTTGCAACGGCTTCATGCAGAAGGTTTGTACATTCATCCCGATCATCTGGCAGAATTTCTGCTGGCGCATGGTATCCCTGTCAACCTCCGCTATGTACCCGAACATTTGAAGAGTAAAGCGGTTTTCATTAACGAGAACTACCAGGGCGATATGGCTCATTTAGTTGAAGAACCCGATGCTACTTCCAGCCAGTTTCCGTGGTTGAATTAAGACCAGATAATCGCTAATGGCTAATCGCTCGTGGCTAATTGTTAATAGTTATGGGCGATTAGCGATCGGCTCTCAATTAGAGATGTAAAATCAAAACTTTGATTTTTCCTCAGCAAGGGGAGAGATTTAATTTAGCAGTTTATTTACGTCTATTTACTGATAACAGTTGTGCTACAAATTGCACATAGTTTTAAATTCGTTCACATAGGCAGGGCAACACGCAGAATGGTTTTTTGAGTGGGAATACTCTCAATTGATAATTCGCCAGCGTGTAGTTCGGCTAGGCGTTTAGCAATGAGCAAGCCCAAACCAGAGCCTTGCTGTGAAGCGAGTTTGCGCTCAAATCGCATATAGGCTCCAATTGTCGCAATTTGCTCTGGTGTCATCCCCTGTCCGAAGTTGCTCACGGACAGTACAAAAGTGCTATTTTTACATCGACTGGCAACGCGAATTGCGGTGTTGGGAGACGAAAATTTACAGGCATTATCGATTAGTTCTTCCACAATTTTTCGCAATTTTGGCTCTGAAATTAAGACGGCAGCTTCTTGGAGGTCTAATTCCAAATCCATTTCCCGACAAACTTGCTTGGCTTTTTTAATCGCCGCTTCTGCGATCGCGCTCTTCGCTGAATCAGTTCGGCTGTTTTGTCTAAGATCCGCTATCTGAAGCGGATCGGTTCCGATTAGCTCTAATTGAGCGAAGAGTAAAAAATTCTGGACTAACTTAGATAAACGTTCCGCAGAGGTACGAATATCGACTGCCATTTCTAGAATTTCTTGCGGTTCTAGGGAGTCGGCTTCATCAATTAACATTTGCGAACAACACAAAATGCCATTGAGGGGAGTATGGAGTTCGTGAGGGAGGGAGAAAGAGATATTGCTGCGTAAATCATCGAGTTTTTTTTGCGAATGTCGCTCAATCGCCGCCTGTTTTTCCATCCGCGCTGCGATCGCTCTCAGTAATTCCGCTCTCGTAAATGGCTTGGTGAGGTAGTCGTCTGCACCCAATTCCATCCCTTGACGCCAATCGGTTTTCGCTGCTTTGGCAGTGAGAAAGATAAAGGGAATCGTTGCCGTGACAGGGTTAGAGCGAAGTGCCTTCAGAACGCCATAACCGTCGAGTTCCGGCATTAGCGCATCGGAGAGAATTAAATCGGGGATTTCTGCTTGAGCTAACTGCAACCCTATTTGACCATTTTCGGCTGCAATAGCGTCAAATCCCTCTGCTTCTAACAACTCCAGAATGTTCTCTCTGATAGATATTTCATCTTCAATTACCAGAATCTTTGCCATATCAGCGATCGCCTAGCAGGTAAGCAATTAAAAATTAAAAATGTCAGCTCCTAGGACTGCAAACAAGATGTTCGCTAGGATTGTCCAAATTCAATGCACAACAACCGAGCAGCTTTAATAAGGTTTGAGTATGTTCGGGGCACTTTCTTCTATACACCCAAACTTTCCTTTTAAATAAAGACTTTAGACTTTATCTTGCAAGAAAGCTTACCTTAGCACGGGCGGGTAGACCTTGCCTCTACAGCACTCTTCAGGGGTAGTCTTACTTTAAATTTAGTGCCCACACCCACTTTACTCTTAACGGTAATCTCACCCCCGTGAAGATCCACACACTTCTTAACGATTGCTAATCCTAAACCAGTTCCAGGGATGTTGCCGACATTCGCGGATCGATGAAATGCTTCAAATAAGCACTGACGCTCTTGCAGAGGAATCCCAATTCCTTTGTCTTCAATTTGGAAGACGATTGCATCTTTTTGTTGGGTAATTTTAAATCTGACTGGACTCCCTTCAGGCGAATATTTTATCGCGTTTGAAAGGAGATTGCTAAGAATATGTCGCAGCAATTTTTCATCTAGACTAAAGGAGGTAGATTTGCAATGATTAATCAAGTTAATTGCACGGGAATTGCCCTCATTCAGTTGCAATTCTTTCACTAATTCAATACAAAATTCTTCCAGATGCAGCGGTTCAGGTTTGAAGTCCGACTGTCCGGCTTCGGCTTTACCAATGATTAATACATCATCAAGCAGTCCAATCATGTGCTTAACAGCGATTTGAATGCGATGCAGGTGGATGAGTTTTTTCTCTTCAGACCAATTGTTACTGTAATGTTCCAATAATTCGGCAGAAGAGAGGATCGTACTCAGGGGAGTGCGGAATTCGTGGGAAGTCATGGAGATAAAGCGGGATTTTAGGTCGCCGAGTTCTTTTTCTCGCTCAAGCGATGCTCGCAGTTCTTCTTCTAATTGCTTTCGTTTGGTAATATCAATTCCTACTGTGACAGCCGCTTGATCTTGGTTGTATTTCTGCGCCACCATAAGATAATTTTTGATATTGCCGTCAACTTCTGCGGTCACTTCCTGAGAGGTTGTTTTCGTCGGGGAAGCAAAAAATTGCTCCACAAATTCACTAAAGTTGGAGCTACTATCAAAACAGCTAAGTTCCTGACCGACAAATTCCTCTGAAGACAAGTTAAAGGATGCAGCTAAATGCTGGTTGACGCCCAGGTATTGTAAATCCGAGCTAATCCAGGAGACAAATCCAGGCACGGCATCTAAGACGGCTAAAAGTTGGTTTTTTGCCTGTTGCAGCGCCAATCCCATTTGCTTATATGCTGCCATTGTAATTTCATGCACCTCTGACTGAGCCAGCAGAAGTTGATGCACGTCTAACAATTTATAAATTCCGGGTGCTGTTTGTACGATGATTGGTTCATAGATCAATTCAGGCGAGCGCTTCAAAGACTCCCGCACCGCTGCGGTAATGGAAGTATAACTGGGAAAAACTAGAATTTCGGTATGGTTAAATTGATAGAGCGATCGCAAACTTCGTTTCGACAGTAACTCCAAGCTGTAACGACGGCTCAGATATTCAAAAAAACGCCTGCGACTGATCATCCCGACTAGTTGGTTTTTATCCATGAGGATTAAACCCGGTAGTAGCGGTTTTTCCTCGAAAAGCCTGAGAACCTCTGCGGCTGTGTGGTTGTATTCAATGCAAGCCTCATACAGGGTTAATCCCTGCAATGTAGACTCCAAATTCAGATTAAGTTGCTCTGCACCTTGTTCAGAAGAGATTGATAAGGTTAAAGACATAAATCTTAAAAGAAGGTAAGTAAATTTATACTGAAATCAGTGTTGCTGAATCTATAGGCAAAATGGAAGGGGGGTTATGCCCTCTGTCTTGAAGTGATGACTGGGAGCGATTCCCTGCAATTAGAAGGAATTGCCGATGGCTTATCCTGATGCATATCCCTTTGGGGCTATTTTAATAGGTGTGAAAGTTTTTTCTAGGCAGACTTGATGACAACTCCTACCCCGACTGATTTAAATAAGAATTTAGAATCTGCTGACTTACTGGAGACAGAAACATCATCACTAACTCCAGAACAATACCAGCGCAAGATGCAGCGGCGCAAGGAAGTTCAAGAGCAGCGGGTGGCAAAGGCATCTCAGGAGAAAGGCTTAATTATTGTTAATACAGGCAATGGCAAGGGAAAAACCACTGCTGCTTTGGGAATGGTAATGCGATCGCTTGGTCACGGCTATCGAGTCGGGATCGTACAATTCATTAAAGGAGCCTGGGAACCCGCTGAGAAAGCTGTCCTCGGTCTCTGGGAAGGTCAGCTAGAGTTCCACGCGATGGGAGAAGGCTTCACTTGGGAAACTCAAGACCAACAGCGAGATATCCAGAAAGCGCATCAGGCTTGGGAAACTGGACTCAGCTTTATCCGCAATCCTGAATTTAAGCTAGTGCTGTTGGATGAAATCAACGTAGCTTTAAAACTCGGCTATTTGAGCGTTGAGGAAGTGCTAGCTGGGTTGGAGGAAAAGCCTGCGGATTCTCACGTTATTCTCACCGGCAGAGGTGCCCCAGCAGCCCTAATTGAACGAGCCGACTTGGTAACGGAAATGACCCTCGTTAAGCATCCGTTCCGGGAACAGGGCGTCAAAGCGCAGCCAGGAATCGAGTTTTGAAGTTCAAAAAATAAAGAAACCCGTTTTCTTCAAGAAAACGGGTTTTTGGAGGAGCTAATTGTTTTTCTGGTGATTAGTCCTTGGTTAGTAGCAACAAACTACTGACAACTACCTTGATTTGCACCGCCAAAGCTTACTAATTGTTAGAAGTTAACTTTACAAGCGTTCAAGATTTGCTGGTCGTTAGCGCTAATTTTGTTAATTGGGTGATAGCCCTGGAGCCGTAAACTATCTTCAATGGGCAACCGACTATCGGCAGAGGCGACTGGGGGGGCTTCGCTGAGGGCTATTGAGTGAGAATAGGTTGTACTGTCGTAGGGATCTTGAACGGTTAGATTGATTTGCTGTGCCCCAACCTTGCCGGAAAAACAACTATATTCTGAGGAAGGCATATAAAACGCACCCCTTACCTTTCCCTGACGCGCCTCAAATACTATATATTCTTGACCAATCTCTTCTGTCTTTTGGGAGCTACCATACAAATAAATACCGTCAGCCACTGAAGTGTCTGATGCTGGCATTTGTGCAAGGGAAACGGAATTTGTGCCAACGATTCCCGTCTTACTGAAGGATGTTGGTGCTTGCAATGCAACTGTGCTGGTTGCGAAGCTCATCGTTAGAAGTAATCCTAGGGCAGGTACTTCAAGCGGAAGCCGAGACATAAATTGCTGATAAAACTTGTTAAGCACCGTTTTTTCCCCCCTAGCAATTACGAGCAGACACCCTCAAGCATCTAATTACAAAGTACCTAATTCCTTAGGTGTAAAGCTTCACCCATTTGAATGAACCGTAGGTCATCCGAAAGGAGTTTTTTTTGTTAAGACAAGCAACGCATTCATCTTTGATTCCCGGTTATTAAATTGCCTTCTAAAATCAAAATGCGTATTTATACTCACTTTATTCACCCGTTTTATGAGCTTTCCCAAATCGGGTCAGTGTGGGCTTGTCTGTAGTACTTGTTCCTTAACTGTGGATGACTTCACTGGCACCCGTTCGAGTTCCCGAACTGCTTTACGAAACTTTACAAAAATATAAAAAAAGAGCAGTAACAGATTTTAGATGTCTACAAAAAACTTCAACAGGTAGACACATCTACTCGACAGGGGCTAAAAGCGGGGATTGAAATGACTGAAAAACCCGCCCTTACTTAGCTGTAAGGACGGGTTTTAGGAGCGATCGCTATAGGATGATGTGGGAGGCAGGAGCATAGCGGCTCAATCCCGCCTCTACAATTAACTAGCAGCGATATACTCGCGGACATTCGCCTGACGACGGCGCAGATGGGCGAGGGCTTGGTGTTCTAGCTGGCGTACCCGTTCGCGGCTGAGGCTTAGGCGTTCGCCGACTTTTGCTAGAGACAGCTCGTTGCCATCTTCCAAGCCAAAGCGCAGAGTTAGCACTTCCCGCTGCTGTGGGGTTAGTTCCGCCAGAAGATCGTCTAGGTCTTGCCGCAGCGACTCCTGGGTCATATAATGGTCAGGGGTTGGGCCTTCGTCTTCCAGAAGGTCTTGCAGTTCGGTATCCTGGTTATCGCCAACGCGCACATCCAGAGAAATTGGTTGACGGGCGATATTCAAGTACTCGCGGATCAACGCGGGTTCTAAGTCCAGCGCCTTAGCGATTTCACCGGGGGTAGCACTGCGACCAAGCGTCTGAGCTAGTTCCCGTTGCACCCGCTTAATTTTATTAAGCTTTTCGGTGATGTGGATGGGCAAACGAATCGCACGGGCTTGTTGAGCAATCGCGCGAGTAATCGCTTGGCGAATCCACCAGTAGGCGTAGGTCGAAAACTTGTAACCGCGCATCGGGTCAAATTTCTCGACGCCGCGTTCCAAGCCGAGAGTACCTTCCTGAATCAAATCCAGGAATTCCATGTTACGCTTCTGGTACTTCTTCGCGATCGCGACCACTAGACGCAAGTTAGCTTCTATCATCTTGCGCTTTGCCCGCGTTCCCAGTTTGATTATCCGGTCAAGTTCGGGTTCACTCAAGCTAACATGGTCTGCCCACTCTTGATGAGTTGGTTCTCGCTGCAATGTCTCAGCCAAGGTCTCCTTCGCCTCCAGCAGCGCCATCATTTGCTGCACCTGCTTGCCGAAGACAATCTCTTGTTCGTGGGTCAGCAGGGGCACGCGCCCAATCTCATGCAGATAGGTGCGAACCATATCAGCCGTAAACGTGGGTTGTTTAGTCGTCTTTTTTAGGGTGTTGGCAGTGGGCATGAGTGAGTGGTGACTCCGTAAACAAGCAACAATTCTGTAGCAGGGGTTGACCTTAGCGGGAGATTGCCAGCTCTTACAATGAGAGTAGCTAGGTCAATTAGTGGAACACATCCTGCAAAAGTTGTAAAGATCGCCTACCCAATTGAATAGGCAAACATAACACACAAAAAGCTAATCGTCAAACCTTTCGGCTGGGGGATGCCTTAAAGAGCTGGTATCGACCCCCATTTAGCCACTCCTGATAGGTAATAAAGGCTAAAAAGTCAAAGTCGGTATGAGTTTGTTTTACATTTCTATCGTATCACTAATGATAGACGACGCTCCAGGTTGAAAGGTTCATCCGATTGGGTTAAACTTGCTGCTCTGGCAAATTCCTGTTAACCCTTGAGTACCACCCGGAAAATCATTAGCTAAAAGCGTCCTATCTGTGTCCTATATATATAATCATCCACGGAAAACCCTTCAACGGGTACTCTAGTCCTTGTGGGATAACCGAACTATTTTTGCCTAGAAGTCCGTAGTCAATAATCATTGGACTATTGACTACGAATTAAAAACCACGATCAAAAACCAATATCAGCTTTAGCGGCTTCAGCCGCAGCGAACACTTCATCGTCTGGCATCTCTTCCCAGCAAGTATCGCCAATTTCTCTGTAGAACGTTTCATCGTAAGGGCGAGTCCTTACCACGACGGGCATCGGAACCGCGTGACCCAAAATTAAGGCTTGTTGCTTAGAATCCAGCTTTGCCAGAACGGAACGCAGACTCATGCCGCCAGAGACGCCAGTAAAAATGGCGTCGATGTCTTTGTCATCGTTTAGCAAAGCAGTGATGCGGGTGCCAATCTGGGACATCACCTCATTATCAATTCCAGAGGGACGCTGATCTACCACCAGAAGGGTGACAAAGTATTTTCGCATCTCGCGGGCAATCGTACCGAAAATGGTACTTTGCACGATGGCGGAGTCAAGGAAGCGGTGGGCTTCTTCTATCGTAATGACTAGCTGCTGAGGACGATCGATGGGGTTTTTGGTCTGCAAAAACAATTCAGACTTACTTACATAAGCTTTGTGAATGCGGCGGGTGATCATATTCGTCACCAGCATATAGGAGAGCATATCTGACTGAGAACCAAACTCAATCACCACGTGCTGACCTGCATCGAGGCATTGCAAAATTTGATTAACGTAGTTGTGGGGACAGGCAGTTCGCAGATATTTGAGATTTTCCAGGCGCATCAGCTTGCGCTGCAACGCCATAATTGAACCCTTATGACCCTTCTTCTCCTCGCAGAACAGCTGGATTTCCTCGTTGGTCATATTCAACAGTTGGACAATCCAGGAGTTGCCAAACTCGGCGTGCAGAATATTGGCATTGTCCAAAGCTGCTTCAGAAAGACCTAACTCATTCCGCACCAGCATGATGTCTTGGACTTCGATTTGGTCGTAGCTGAGGTACAGTTCCTGAGAGTCACGCACCCCCCGCCGCTTGGTAGATTGGGGGTCAAGGGTATAAATTTGCACCTGTCCTGGGAATAGCTGCCGCAAGCCTTTGACAGTGCTGAAGTGTTTGCCTTCGCGGACGGCTTCCCAGCCATATTCCGAGTGCATATCAAAAATTAAATTGACCGCTGCTTGTCTGCGGATAATGCCAGACAAAAGTAGGCGGGTAAGAAAGGATTTGCCGGTGCCAGATTTCCCGAAAACGCCGTTGCTGCGTTCCACGAATCGGTGTAAATCCAGACATACGGGCACATCCATATCCAAAGGTTGACCGATGGCGAAGTTGCACCGAGTGGGGTCATCTTCCCAACCAAAGACGGCGCGGAAATCGCGTTCCGTCGCATCATAAACCTGGCTGAAGTGGCTGGGAATTGTCTTAACAGGCATCAACTCCATCTCAGTATCAGCGCTACTTTGCAGCTGAAAGGATGCGAGAGTTCCTCCGTTGGATTTGCCGTTGGAGTTAGGATTTTCGGCACCCACCACATAAGCGCCTACTGACTTTGTTGCTTCTCGTGTCAGCATTAACATCGGCGTCAGATTGATGGTGCCATAGGTGCCACTCCCTGCTAGAACCGCTTGCAAAAAAGTGTCCTCTGGACTGGGAGGGTTGGCAACAATTCGCTGACTGGAGGTGCCCAGCGAAACGTCTGTGAGCATACAGAAGAAGTCTGAACGGGCACCTTTGACTACCAGAAATTTGCCAACCCGCATATCCTCTACAGAAATATCGGGATGCAGTCTTACTTCTAGTCCCTGACTGAGGGAGCCTTGAATTACCGACCCTAATGGCATTTCCATAATCGCTTCTGGAGTCTTTTTAGTGTTGCTTCAGAACACTTAGGCATCCAAAGTTTACCCTAATTCTCGGAGCCTAACTATTCGCTCAATCTTAGATTTTGGATTTTTCAACCAATCCAAAATCTAAAATCTAAAATGGATTTCCTAATCTATCTCAATTGATGTTGGCGTTGAGCCTGTGGCTCCGGCGGTTGTGTTGGCACTTAGGGGTTTGCGATAATCGGCATAAAGGCGATCGCGCCAGTTGAAAAATGTCTCGTAAGCGCTACGGTCAGCCAAACCAGGGATTCCTTTGCCTCTAAGGGTTTCGGGAAGGTCAAGATAGGGGCCAGAGGGAAATTTAATCAGCATACTCAGCCCAGCGACGGCAAAATCTGCCAAGGTTGGATAGTCGCCGACTAAGTAAGGGCTTTCCAATAGTAGCAGGGATAGGCTCTCTAGGTCTTGCTGAAGATCCTCTGTCGCCGCTTGTACGGCATCGGGGCCGTATCCGACGCCAAGACCCAGGAGATTCAGCACTTCACCAGGCAGTGCCCCCACGAGAGTCTTGAGAGCATCTGGCGTGTTGCTCGGTAAAATCGAGGTGCGGAAGTTCTGATTTTGGCTGAGTGCCCCAAATAACACCTTACGACTTTTGGAACCAATAGATTCATCTGCCCAGGCTTCAATCAGTAAGCACAGTCCCTTTTGTTTCGGGTCAACGGGGATTAGGGGTCGGTCGGGATATTGCTTATCGAGGTACTTAGCGATCGCTGTCGAATCAGCAATTACTGTGTTGCCATCCTTCAGGACAGGTACCTGTCGTTGACCAGACATCCGGAACAATTCTACCTGTCCCACTCCTGGTGTTACCTCAATTTTGCGGTAGGGCAGACCTTTATAATCCAGCAGCAGTCGCACTTTTTCGGAGTAGTGGGATAGCTCAAATTGGTACAATTCCAGCATTTTTTATCTCCTTCTATTTTTAAGTAACACTGTTAATCTAACGCTTTTAGGCTACTATTGTTATTATTTGCATCGGTGGAACTAGAAGCAAAAATTATTGTTTTTGGGCAGTTATACTTATTAAATTACTTATTTTTGCTGATGAAAAATTCAACTTGAAAAATTACAACTTTGCCAAATTAAAAGTTTAGTTCAAATGGCTTTCTTTTTATTTTTAATAAAAAATGAGCAAATTGGCTCTATTAAATGCAGCCAAATAACGACGGCTGTAACACAAAATAGACCCAATAAAAATACCCCAGGCTAAGCTGGGGGTGCTTTCTAAATGCTAGATGGTAATAAAAGGGAACCCTTAATTAAGCTCTCTGGCGAGTTAACAAGCCCCACAGGAATAGCAGAACCATTGCGCCTAGAACAGCAAAAGCAATACTCGGTACTGTCAACGCTCCGTAGGCTGCGCCTCCCGATGACCCCAGTAAAACTTGTCCTAAATAACCACCAACCAAGGCACCTAAAATACCTAATACCATTGTGGCGAGGATACCGCCGCCTTGATGACCGGGATAAATAGCTTTAGCAATCGCACCTGCAATCAGACCTAAAACAATCCAAGCAATAATTCCCATTTTTTTGCTCCGTTCTTATTAATGTTTTTTGTTGATGTTGTTATCTTTTTGTTGTTATTAGAATAACAAGCTGGCTTAATTGTCCACCTCTATCAGAGGGTATAATCAAAAGGCATAGATAATGAAGCTATTGCTTAAGTTTGTTTATATATAAAGAAGTAGTATTTCCAGTTAATTAACTCGATTGCAATAAATTTTGGCTGACTGAGGGCGGTTGAAGCCAGAAACGGCAATCATGACTCAACTCGCCCAGTGGAGAGGGCGGTGCTAGCCTCAGCAAAGCGGAGAACAAAGCTCTATTTAGTCAGGCACGCGAACTTTTTACTCCCCCCAACAGAAAGTAGGCAGGAGGGAGAAAAGCCGGAATCGCTACGAAATAGAAATAGTTTCTGCCTAGATGAGCGTGGGTAAACGTAGGCGCGATCGCAACAAAATTCTCCTTTTAGTCTCAAGAGCATACCAGCCGCCTTGCAACCCCTAGCTCTTAACAAGCCGCCACGAAGAAAGCTAACGCTGACATTCTTAATAAGAAATAAGTCGCGCCTTTTCGCCTATTTAGCTACTTAGATTGTTCAATCCCCCTGTGTTGTCCCGGTTTCCCGATCGGTTGGCAGAGGAACTCACACTTTAGGCAGAGGTAAACATATGTAACAAAATGTGAACTTAACTAAGTCTAAGTTTTTAGGGAAACCCTTAGCAATGACCAATCAAAAACGCAACAGTTTGATTAAACAACTGGCTAGCCTGATGGGAGTTATCGGTGCTAGTACCCTTATGGGTCTGCCAGCTGGTGCCCAGGTGAATCCCAACCCTGAAATTCTTCAATCAGACGTTTTCAGCAAGCCGCCCTACAATCGCGATCGCAGCGCTCAGTCAACCCCAAGAACCGTACCATCCCCTACCGCTATCCCTAGCCAAGGCGCTCAGCCGCAGCCATCTTCTACAGAAGGGATGATACAATCCCCCAGCAACAGCACTCAGCCCCCTGCTACAGAAGGGATGATGCAATCCCCCAGCAACAGCACTCAGCCCCCTGCCACAGAAGGGATGATGCCAGCCCCCGGCGAAGGTCCTGACCCGGCTGCTACACAAGGGACGATGCCTTCAAGTAGCAACTTGGTTGCGCTTGCTGCCCAAAATGGTTCATTCAAAATTCTGACTGCTGCTTTGGAAACCGCAGGTTTGACCGAAACCCTCGAACAACAAGGACCGTTCACGGTTTTTGCACCGACTGATGCAGCATTTGCAGCTTTACCCGAAGGCACTGTCGAAAAGTTACTGCAACCAGAAAATAAAGCGATGCTGGTTCAGATTTTGACCTACCACGTCATTCCCGGCAAAGTGAGTTCTTCCCAGTTGAAATCTGGAGAAGTGACGACAGTTGAAGGCAGCCCAGTCACCGTTAAGGTTGGAAACGATGGCGTGATGGTGGGCAACGCCAATGTCTCTCAGGCTAACATCGAAGCCACTAATGGCATCATTCATGCGATTGACAAGGTGATTATGCCACCGATGCCGACCAAGTAGATGTGAAACAGAGTCATCGTTTGTAACGCTAACGTTTCAAAAGAATAAACACCGTTCCGAGAAAGCTTGGGGCGGTGTTTTTTATCTCTGGCTATGAATAATTTGGTACTGAGGAAATTCAGGATAAATTAGAATACAATCGACACAAACATGGAGCATTTTGCTTCATGGGCGCTGAGGAGTGGGGAAATGGAGCGTTTCAAGGATTTATTTCTGCAAGAAGGAGTCGCCTTAGAAGGTGACAGGAAAAAGGTAAAAAAAAGCCTTTTTTACTTTTTATTTTTTGCGTTTTACTTTTTGCTTCCCGTAACCGATTCGACTTCCGGTAAGATAGGGTTTGCTTTTTGTCAGCCAGCATCGGCTCAAGCAGCATACGGCAGCTATGTGGGTGTTGGTGCTACGGTGGGGATTAATGATAATGATTTTGGAGAAGGTCGCCAAATCGGTGGGGTGGTTGCTGTACGCTACAAACTCTTGCAAGCTCCCCTTTCCTTAAGGGCACAAGCGCTAATTGGGGCGAGTCCAGCGGTTGTGCCAACGATTTCCTATGATATCCCCCTCAACTGGCAAACAGATGTCTATGTGGGTGCAGGCGTTGCTTTTGGCAGTGGGAATCGGACACCTTCGCCGGTAGGGGATAAAACCAGTTTTGCGATTCAACCGGGGATTGATTACGTCGTTCCCAACAGCAATGCTGTTCTTTTTGGCAATGCGATTATTGCTTTTGATGCCTACCGCGATGGCGGTGGTACTGCTGTTTCAGTGCAGGGTGGTGTGGGTTTGAGATTTTAGGATTGCCTGTGGCGAGACAGTGGATTTGAAATGATATGCGATCGCTCGTTTTAGATTTCTAGACGCCTGCGAATCTGCTGCACAATTACGTCCAGCGGCTCGGAAACGTCCACCCAGAGGGCATTATGTGGTTCCTCAAGGGTGTCAAACTGGCTTTGCAGGAGTGTTTTGGTCATAAAGTGACTTTGACGCTCCTCCAGCCGCTGCGCGATCGCCTCAAAACTCCCTTTGAGATAAACGAGGCGCATCTGTTGTGGATCTCGCCACAGCATCTGACGATAGGATTCTTTTAAGGCAGAACACGCTAGTACCCGATTCTTACCTTCCTGTAGCCATTGGTCGATGGCGTGTTGCATTGCTTGCAGCCACGGCATTCGGTCGGCATCGGTCAGGGGAATGCCTCGGCTCATCTTTTCAATATTAGCGGTTGAGTGGAAGCAGTCGGCGTCGCTGAAGCCCCAGTTTAGTTCTTGTGCGAGTAGCTGGGCGACGGTAGATTTGCCGCTACCAGATACGCCCATGACGAGAATAATCACTTTTTTATTACTAATCCGTTTCAGTTATTTTAAAATGCGATCGCTTCCATAATCTTGTCGATTTTAAATAATTGAAATTAAGCGATCGCGCCCATTAAATCGCCACACCTACATAAAGATATACTATTAAATAGTTACACGACTACGGAACGGTAATCATGACCCAGAAAACCCACAGACGAGTACCGCGTGGCAGCCGAATTTTTCCCGATCGCCCCCCGCTTTCTCCAGAAGAGATAGCAAAACGCAAAGCTGAGGATGAAGCATTTGGTAAGCGATGTCGGGAAATTTTTAACCAAGTTTACCCGGAATTAGTCGCGGAGCATTACGACTGGTTCATACATATTGAGCCAGAAAGCGGAGACTATTTCATTGACCCCGATGAAGAAGTCAGTTTCCAAAAAGCCAAGCAGAAGCACCCTACAGCAGTGCTGATGGCAATGCGCCTGAATGAAACCGGGACTTGCGGCAGAATATGATCCAAGGCTATTTTGGCGAGAAGGGCGAGCTATTTTTTGAGATTGACTTAATCGCGGATGATGGTTCATTAGTTACAGTGAATGCGTTGCTAGACACCGGATTCACTGACTGGTTGGTAATGGATATCCAAGATGTAGAGAGTTTGGGATGGTCATTTGTCAAGAAAGAGCAAATGCAGACAGCAAGGGGAGAAGCAACGTTTAATCTTTATCGAGGAACTGTTGTTATGGAGGGTAAAGAGTTTACTATTCCCGTTTTAGGGGGTGAAGAAATTACCGAGGTTTTACTGGGTTTACCCTGGCTAGAAAATCGGCGGTTAGTAGTAGATAGAAAAGCAGGTTTGCTGACGTTAGGAGAAGAGTAAGGAGAAAGCGATCGCCTTCCAAGCGCTTCATAAAAAACAACGGCGATTTCTCTAATCTTCCATCATCATTTCCCACAACCATCCGACAATATTTTCAACTAAATTCGGCTGATAACAGAGAAGAATTGCAGTGACAAGAAGCCATTTGCTAAAAGCAATACCGCTGCGATACGGCTAAATTTCGCGCTGTTTCCTTCTGTTGCCAAGAATACTAGAACGCCGTGGCGATCGCAGTGCCGTAAGCTCTATGCACAACTGCCATCAAATACTGAGTCAAAGTATACGCATCAACTCCTAACTCAGTCCGCTCCTCGGCTGCCAAAATTCCGGCTTGAGCGTGCCACCAAGCCGCACTTTGCACCATCTCTGCGATGGGTAACTCTTGCTGAGATGCCGTTGCGACCAATCCACCCATTAGCCCCGTTAGCACATCTCCACTACCGCCACGGGCTAAAGCGGGAGTGCTTTCGGGAACAATCCATACTGAGCCACCAGGATGGCAGATCGCAGTCCTTGCCCCCTTCAGGAGTACCACTGCCCCACTTTGCTGGGCTGCTTCCCGAACTGCACTTACCCGATCTTTCGTGGTATCGGGTGCATCTGGAAACAAACGCTTAAACTCACCTGTATGAGGGGTGAGAACAGTAGGTGCTTGTCGTTTAGAGAGAGTCGGTATCGGGTTTAATTGGGCGAGGATATTCAAGCCATCAGCATCTAAAACAATCGGCAAATCGCTTTCTAATACTTTTTCGACGACTGACGTGGCATCTTTTGTCAAACCGGGACCACAAGCGATCGCATTATAGGAACTCAAATCAATTTCTTCAGGCAAAGATGCGATCGCACCTGTCTCTGTCTCCGGACAACCGATAATCAGCGCTTCTGGCAACTGAGCCACCAGCAAAGGTTTCAGCGATTCTGGCACCGCAATTGAGAGCATCCCGACGCCACTGGCTCTCGCTCCCAGTCCCGTTAAAATCGCGCCTCCAGCATACTTGCGAGAACCGCAAATCAACAGCAAATGTCCTTGTTTGTACTTGTGAGTTACTGCGGGGCGAGGAATGGGAAGATGCGCGATCGCAACTTCCGGTGTCACCCGCTGAATGTCGGGCGTCTCACCCAGTACCGCCGAGATATCCGCCACCGGGATACCAAAATCAATCAGTTCGGCTTTTCCAACAGATTCCAAGGCTCGATCTTGCAGAAATGCTAATTTCCACAAGCCCAAGCAAAACGTGTAAGTTGCACGAACCGCCGTTCCCAGAACTTCCCCAGTATCGGTGTGCAAACCGGAAGGCAAATCGATACTAATGACTGGCTTAGACCACTGATTAAGTTGATGAATCGCAGAAAATATCGGTTCTGCGATCGCTCTTTCTAACCCAAACCCAAATAAACCATCAATAATTAGATCGCACCCTTGCAACGGCTCAATTTGCTCAACACAGGGAATGCCCAAACTCTCAGCATACTGGGCGTGTTGCGAAGTTAATTCCTTCAGCTTGGCAATCGGACAATAGATAACAACTTCATAACCCTGAAAATGCAACTCACGGGCGACTACCAACCCATCGCCCCCATTATGACCCGGTCCCACCAAAACGCCTACACGCAGTCCATTTTTCCCTCCCCCCGTTGACGAGGGGAATAAGGGGGGCAAACAAGGATAAAGCGCTTGAACTCGACTAGCAATCAGTCCCCCCACCTTTTCCATCAAAGCCGCCACCGGCATTCCAGCAGCAAAGATACGCCCTTCAATCTCGCGCATCTGCTGGGCAGTCACCACGATTTGCTGAATCTTTTCCTGCCTCTGTTGCATCTGTGCCAATTTCAGTGCTGATTTCTGTGAGTTCTAAGTTTTATCTTACTCAGCATAAGCACGGGCAAGGTCTCCCCGCCCCTACAGCCGGGGCACGCTATTGACCGAAATAAACAACCCGCGCATCCATACCATTAGAGCGAAGAAAGCGACTCCAGCGTTCTGCTTGTGACTGATTCTCAAAAGGGCCGACCGCAACGTGGGGTCCGCGTGGTACCTCTCTTTGAAACACCTCATCCTTGGGGAACCCCAGCCGGATCATGTGGGCAGCAATGTCAGGTAAATACTCCTGACTCCCTGGAATCACAACGAAATAGGTAACTTCCTCCACTTCATCCCTACGAGTGACTGGACGAGAATCGAAATTCTCTGCATCAGCATCAAAATTCTCCTCAGAATAAGCACTGATTTTTGCCCGAATACCCCATTCTTCTAGATCCCGAACCCGCTGCTGGGCTTTAAATTCATCAGCAAATACTCCCGCTTGGATGACACCCCCGCCGTACCGCACAAAAGCTTCGGGTTCTATTTTTCGGACTTGGGCTAACAACAGCGGGCTATCCCCATTAATAAAAACCCCAAAGAGACGAGAATTCCGACGCACCGGGGGAGAATTCTCATCTCTACTTCTGCTAGGTGTCCTTCTGCTAGGTGTAATTGGTGGTGGTGCCTGAAATTCAATCTCACGCCTGCCCGAAGGATTCGGTGAAATCGAGGGCAAAGTATCTTGAGGAAACGCTGGCGGAGTATTTGGTGATGTAGGTAAGCCAGGAAGCACATCAGGTGGTGTAGGGAGAGGTCTGGCTGCTGCTGGAATCGGGTGTGGAATGAGCAAATATCCACCCCAGAACAAGCACGAGGCAAGGGACAACAGCCAACAGGTTTTTCTTTCTCTGTTGCCATGAGTGAGTAAACGCTGCTGATTGCTCCTCATTTAAAATCAGCTCTCCTCGGCGATCTTCCAGGAATTGTGCGGACAAAATTTGTAGTCAATCTAGCATAATTAGTCATCAGTCCTTCATCATTAGTGATTAAAACGTTGGAATATTGTCAGGTTGGAACGTTCTAACTTGATAACGCCTACAGACAAAGGACTAATCACTCTAGACGAATGACGATTATCAAAGTGTTAGTCTAGAAAAGAAAAAACTGATAATTCAGTAATTCACTTTTTCGTTCTATGAATAAAGTCGTCGTCGGCCTCTCCGGTGGAGTTGATAGTTCCGTCGCAGCCGCAACCCTCCATCATCAAGGATATGAAGTTGTTGGTCTTACCCTGTGGCTAATGAAGGGTAAAGGTCAATGCTGTTCTGAAGGAATGGTCGATGCGGCTTCTCTTTGCGAACAGTTGGGCATTCCCCATTACATTGTTGATAGTCGGGATGTTTTTCAGGCAAATATAGTCGATTACCTGGTTGCGGGATACGAATCGGGAATTACTCCGTTGCCTTGTTCTCAGTGCAATAAGGCGGTGAAATTTGGCCCGATGCTGGGCTATGCCCGTGAAGAGTTGGGTATTGATAAAATTGCCACGGGTCATTATGCGCGGATCGGGTATGACGCAGAAACCGGACGTTATCAGCTGCGTCGGGCTGTAGATTTATCTAAGGATCAGTCGTACTTTTTGTACGATTTGAGCCAAGAAATGCTAGCGGGATCGATGTTTCCGTTGGGAGAACTACACAAGACAGAAACTCGGCGTATCGCCGCAGAATTCGGCTTAAAAACCGCTGATAAGCCGGAAAGTATGGATTTGTGTTTGGTTGAATCCCACGGTTCCATGCAGACGTTTCTAGACAAGTACATTTCTCAGCAAACGGGTGACATTGTTGACCAGTCCGGGAAGGTGTTAGGTCAGCATACGGGTATCCATCACTACACCATTGGACAGCGGAAGGGAATTGGTGTTGCGGCGGCGGAACCGCTGTATGTGGTGGCGTTGGATGCGGTACGGAATCGAGTGATTGTAGGCGATCGCGCTAGCACTCATAAGCCTGAATGCACCGCAGCGCGGTTAAACTGGGTTTCTATCCCAGAACCCACCAGTCCCATCCGCGCCGAAGTGCAAGTCCGCTATCGTTCCAAGGCAGTGCCAGTCACCGTAATTCCTCTGGAAGATTCGCGAATCAAGCTTGTTTTCGATGAACCTCAGTTCGGGATTACCCCTGGACAAGCTGCGGTTTTGTACGATGGAGACATTGTACTCGGCGGTGGCATCATCGACAGGTTTGAGTAATTAGAAACTCAAAGGCTCGCCAAGATACGTAAAGGGAATTATACTTAGCGTCCTCCGCAAGAAATAGATAATTTATTTAGAGGCAAAGGTAAAGTCTTTTGCCTCTTTTTTATCCATATTTAATCAGCTACAGAGGTAATTTTGTGGGAAAATCATGAATTTAATTTAGACTTTTTTCTGATTAAAACTGGATAAGTGAAGCCATTACAGATTCTAAAATTCTTCAAACAGCACCAAAAAGTTATCCGAGGCATCTCTTGCAGCCGCAGACTAGAAGCTAATTATATTATCCTATCCGTGCCGTAATGTTATACATTTCCTGCATCGACTCTTGAAAACGGTTGAATTCAAATTTCTGTCCTGTTTCTAGGTAAAGTAAGATACTGTCTGGTACCTTTATATCCCTTCAAAAATGCCTATCTATGAGCTTTTGGAAAGAATAAAACCTAGACCTGGTATGTACTTGGGAAAGAAGTCTATTACCTTATTAAAGGCATTTATTTCCGGGTACTATTTTGCTAGACAAACAAATAATGTTGCTATTCTAGAAGAAATTCCTCCATTTGGACAATTTCATGATTGGATTGCTAGATATTACAATTGGGAATCATCAACAGCAGGATGGAATAACATTATTTTGCAAGAAGTTAGAGACGAAGCCAAAGCTCTAGATGTTTTTTTTGAGCTACTCGAATTATTCAAACAACGATTGCCCATCTTAAAGCATCGTGTGTTTCTAAGTTCGCAACATACATCTACTAGAGTCGTGCGTCGGTATCGCTATGTAAATGGGGAAAAAATAGAGCTATCTCCACCTCAAGAAATTAGAATTGTGCAATACACAACTGACTCTGGTTTCTATCTCTTTCAAATATCGCAGGAGTGGGGAGCTTCCGAAGAAGGATTACTTTGAAACAGAAGATTTAGCTATGGAACAAGTCTATAAAGAGTTTCAAGTTACCTTGGATGAATGGGAAGCGATCGCATAATGAGCGCAAACACATTAGTTGAAAAATCGCTCCTCTTCAACCCCAAGAGAAGGGAACTGGGGGGTTAGGTTTTTCACCGTCCGGTTCTATATATTGGTACGATGTTTTTTGCAGCTAAAATTAACAATTCGATATGAGTCAGCGTCCAGACGGCATAGCACCTCACGGCGGTCAGCTAATTAATCGCATCGCAACACCAGAACAACGACAAGTATTTCTCGATAAAGCCGACTTTCTGCCCAGAGTGCAACTCGACGAACGAGCAACATCGGATTTAGAGTTGATTGCCATTGGTGGATTTAGTCCGCTGACTGGCTTTATGGAACAGGCAGACTACGATCGCGTAGTGACTGAAATGCGGCTTGCCAATGGGCTACCGTGGGCAATTCCCGTCACGCTTTCGGTGGATGAGTCGGTTGCGGCGAATCTCAAAGAAGGCGGTTTGGTGCGTCTGGATGACCCGACTGGTAGATTTGTGGGTGTCATGGAACTCACACAAAAGTATCGCTACGACAAAACCCGCGAGGCGGTGAATGTTTATCGTACCCACGATGAAAAGCACCCAGGCGTTAAGGTTGTCTACAAACAAGGGGAAATAAATCTCGCGGGTTCAGTTTGGCTGTTGCAACGCGACTCTCATCCTTTATTCCCTAATTACCAGATCGATCCCGCTCAATCTCGCGCCATGTTCAAAGAAAGGGGATGGAAAACGATTGTCGGCTTCCAAACTCGCAACCCCATCCACCGGGCGCATGAATATATCCAAAAGTGCGCTTTAGAAACCGTAGATGGCTTGTTCTTGCATCCCTTAGTGGGAGTTACAAAAGATGATGACATCTCGGCAGAGATTCGGATGCGCTGCTACGAGATTATGCTGGAACACTACTACCCCCAAGACCGGGTAATTTTGGCAATTAATCCCGCCGCAATGCGCTACGCTGGCCCTAGAGAGGCAATTTTCCATGCCCTGCTTCGCAAGAATTACGGCTGTACGCACTTCATCGTTGGACGCGACCATGCGGGTGTCGGCGATTATTATGGAACTTACGATGCTCAGCACATCTTTGATGAGTTTGAGCCGGGTGAATTGGGCATCATGCCGATGAAGTTTGAACACGCCTTTTACTGCACGCGCACGCAGACAATGGCGACGACAAAGACGAGTCCCAGCACTCCCGGTGAACGCATCCATCTATCGGGAACGAAGGTGCGAGAAATGCTACGTCGGGGTGAATTGCCACCACCAGAGTTTTCTCGTCCAGAAGTTGCGGCAGAATTGGCAAGGGCGATGCAGGTGCCGGAGGAAGCAAGCAAATTTAAGATTGCAAGTTTCAAATTTGAAATTTGAGAGGGGATGCTGCTTAAATTTGAAAATTTGCCATTCTTTCTATTCTCTAAAGCCTAGCCCCTGATAGGCTGATCGAGTACTGGCTAATGGCTAATGGCTGATATGGGATTGAATCGGCGAAGTTTTCTGCAACGGGCGGGGTTGGCGCTAGCGGCGCTGGGCGTAAGCGAAACGGCCCTATCTCTACTGGGAGATCAAAGCTTTGCGGTGCCTCTGCTAGATCGCTATTATCAGGCGCTGGCACAACCGAGTGGGCGGAAGTTAGCGCTACTGGTAGGAATTAATCAGTATCCGCGTGGGACAGAGACGCGATCGCTTCCGTCTCTCCAAGGTTGTGTCACAGATGTAGAACTGCAACGGGAACTTTTGATTCATCGCTTTGGTTTTCACCCTAGCGATATTCTGACGCTGACAGATAGCCAAGCAACGCGGCAGAATATTGAAACTGCTTTTCTGGAGCATCTCACAGAGCAGGCGGCGGCGGGAGATGTTGTCTTGTTCCACTTCAGCGGCTGCGGTAGCCGCGTCAGAATCGGGGCTGAGGAGAATGGACTGAGGACTTTGGGTGCCGATAAATCTTCACTCAGTCCTGAGTCTACCCTTGGGGACGGGGAAAGGGTTGCGGCTGCACAGCTAACGCCTACAGTCTTCAACACTCAAAATAGTTTGGTGCCAGTAGATGGGGTGCTGCTGACGAAAGGGGCACCGGCGAATGATTTGTTGGAAGAGACTCTGCTGTTGCTGTTGCGATCGCTTCCCACAGACCAAGTCACAACGGTACTGGATACCAGCTATACTGACGCCGATACTCTCCTCCAAGGCAACTTGCGGATTCGTTCTGCCCGACAACCGCTAGCAGAGCAAGCGAGTGACGAGGAACTCGCTTTTCAGGAAAAACTCCTGCTGCGTCTCAAATCTTCGCGGGAACAGCTCAATAAGCAGTATAAGCCCGGTCAAATGCCTGGAATCGTGCTGGCAGCGGCTGGCCCCAGTCAACTGGCGGCAGAGGCTCCTTGGGGCGGTTTCAGCGCTGGATTGTTCACCTATGCCCTGACGCAACATCTCTGGCAGGCGACTCCTCCCACTACGGTTCAAGTCACTTTCAGTCGAGCAGCTGGGGTCGTCGAGCAGCTGGCGGGGAAAGAGCAACAACCCCAGTTGAGCGGTCAAAAAAGTAACCAGCCTTCCTTGTTACCATATCAGCCGGAAATTAGTATCGGTGCGGATGGCGTCGTTACAGCGGTGGAAGAGGGCGGTAAAACGGTACATCTGTGGCTAGCAGGATTACCTGCACCCGTTTTGGAATACTACGGAGTGAATTCTCAGCTGAGTGCTTCCCTACCTATGTCGGAAGCTCAGACTCCAGACAGCAACGCGACAGGTGAAGTTTCCTCAGTTCCGACTCAACTGCAACTACACATTCGTTCCAAGGAGGGTCTCACCGCCAAGGCGCGAGTTATCGGCAGCACAGACACTTCTAGCCTCTCTAGCCTCCAAGTGGGGCAACTGGTTCACGAATCCGTCCGGGTGTTGCCCAAAAATATAGGCTTGACGATTGCCTTAGACGCCGGACTGGAGCGAATTGAACGGGTGGATGCCACCAGTGCTTTTGCCAGCGTTCGCTCTGTATCATCCGTGGTAACGGCAGGAGAGCAACCCGCCGATTATTTGTTTGGCAAGGCGCAGACACCCGATTATCAGGGGGGATATGGGTTATTTTCTCTCGGTCGGGATTTGATTCCCAATACCGTTGGGGAATCGGGTGAGGCGGTGAAGGCGGCTGTGAATCGGTTAGTGCCCAAACTGAAAACGTTGCTGACAGCGAAATTATTGCGTCTGACGGTCAATGAAGGGTCTTCCCGCTTGGGAGTGGGAGCAACGTTGGAGATGATTTATCCCAATCAAAAGGTGCTGCTAAAACGAGAAACGCTGCGGATGACAGGGGACGCCATTGTGGATTCTAATTCTAGAAGCGAGTCATCGCGTCTTGACGACTCAAAAATTCCTTCCGATGCAGGCATCCCCACCATCCCCATCGGTAGCCGCATCCAGTACCGAGTCCAAAATTATAGCGATCACCCGATCTATTTGATGCTTATCGGCGTTGATAGCGGCGGTGCTGGTGTTGCTCTCTATCCGTTGCAATTTCCCCAAATCGGGGACAGTCCGGATGCGAAACCAACGGTCAAAGAGCTGGTTGTGGAGGCGGGTGCTACCCTGATCGTGCCACAACCTGCTGGCTCTTTTGAATTGACGATTCGCGGTCCTAGTGGGTTAGAAGAAACTCTTCTAATTTGCTCCTCGGCACCCTTTACCCAGACGATGGCGGCTGTAGCATCAATTCGCGGGTTGAAGGGAGAGGGAGTGGGCGAGTTGTTTAAGCCGCTGAATGTGGCGCAGGCGGTGCTGCAAGACTTGCATCAGGCGAGTACGTTAGGGAAGCGGCATGAAGGGGAAACCGAAGCGATCGCTTCAGTCCCTACCGAAACGATTGCTGTCTCTTCTGACTCCTACGCTCTAGATGTGAGAAGCTGGGCAACACTCAGCTTTATTTATCAGGTGGTTTAAAAGCGATCGCCCTAGCTTTACATTTTAGACGTGCCGATGGGTTGGGACTAGGAAGGGGAAATTAGCGTTTTTAGTTTTAGAGACGCGATTTATCGCGTCTGAGTTTTGAGTGATAAGAGCATTCTTTAATTCAAAATTCAAACCCCTGGCATTGAGCGAAGCCAAGGGTTATAACTCAAAAAGTCTTTACCCATTCCCCATTTCCAACCCTCTGCGACTAATCTGCAAATTAAATGCACATCGGCTGATAGTTTTGGCTCGGATTGGGAATACTAAGACTGAAAGCTAACAGGATGAAAAATGAAAATTCCCAATCTGGTTGCGATCGCAAAGCTTGCGCTTCCTGCACTGGCGCTTTCTTCCCTGCTAGTATCTGCCGTTGCTACCACTGCCCAACCCCAGCCTAATTCATCTCCAACCCTGTCGAATCAAGAACGAGAGGAACTAGAACGACTGCGGCAAGAGAAAGAAATACGCGATCGCGTCCAAGCTGAAGTTGACCGAGCCTTTAGCCGCATCACCACGCTGCTCAATACTTTGGTACTTATTCTGACGCTGTTTCCGATTGCGATCGCTGTTAGTGTGGTTCTGCTTCGTCGCAGTATGACAAATCAAATAATTTCAGATGCTCAAAAGGAATTCACGCAGCTACAAGAACAACTTATTAGACAAATAGAAGAGACCGCTAAGGCTAATTTAAAATTAGAACAATCTGCTTTACCGCAAGAAGCTAATTTTTTGGAAACGGATACTTTAAGTCAATTAAATGCAATTTTAACCCAAGCTCAGATTATATTAGAAGACTTAAAAGAACAGAAAGAAAGTGTACAACAAGAAATTGCAAAATTTAGGTACGCACAAGCTGTTAAAATTCCGACCGTTATAGATAGAGAAATTGAAACCTCTAACTTTGAGCATTCTTATCACAATCATGAACTGCTTTCCGATACCCTATCGGAGCCTGTAGCCCAAACAAACGATGCAGTGTCTGAGCAAAGAGTGACAGAAACAGAATCTGTCAATCAAAATCTAGATTTAAATGCCAATGATTACTTGATTTTAGGCAACTCTTGCTTTTCTGAAGGTCGATATTTAGAGGCAAATCAATCTTACAACTTAGCGGTTAAGATTGAACCAAATTTTTCGGAAGCTCGATATAACAATGCTCGCTGCTATGCAATGCAATACCGCCTCAATCTAGCAGTCGGCAACTTACAATGGGCAATTGATATTGAGCCTATGTATAAAGAGATTGCTAAAACCGATGAAGCTTTTAGCGCAATTCGAGGAGAAGAGATGTTTAGAAAAATAGTAGATGAGTAGATTTTTCTAATTTATATTGATAGGTTTATTCATAAAAAACTTAATTTTATAAAAAGATACGCTGCACCTCCATGCGCAAGGTTTTAAAGCGCCTAATTATTGATTATTAATTATCATAAATAAAACTTTAAACTACAGCCATTCGCTATACTCAATCGCTAAAATCAAAAGATGATGACAAAGCGCTATAACCACCAACAAATCGAATCGTTCGCCCAAGCGGTTCTGAACGATGGCTATTGTGTGTTGCCCAATCACTTTTCTCCGGTAACACTTAATTCTTGGCGTGAAGCTTTCACGCCTTTGCTAGAAGATCATATTGTCCGCGAAGGCAAGCTTCGCAATCGCGGTTCAGCCCGCTATTATGTAACCCTTCCTTTCACGGCTCCTTTTGCCGATCCTAGTATTTACGAAGATGACGATATTCTGGCACTTGTAGAGTTATTAGTAGGCAAAGATGCAGTGATGTGCCAACTAGCAACTGACACACCTTTGCTGGGGTCTGAATATCAAGACGTGCATCGAGATGCGCCGCCACTTTTCCCCGAAATGGGTACAGAAACGCCGCCATTCCAGTTAGCTGTCAACTTTCCACTCGTAGATATCACTCTGGAAAACGGGCCAATGGAGATTACGCGCAGTACGCACATGATTTCCAAAGAGGAAGGACTGCGCCGCATGGAGTCTGGAGAAGCCAAGTTAGAACCTGTCACAATGCAACTGGGTGATGTGATGATCCGGGATGTTCGGGGTCTGCACCGGGGCACTCCGAACTACACAGAAACACCGCGTCCGATGGTTGTAATTGGCTATAGTCGCCGCTGGATGTTTCGTCCTGAGGTGTCGATTAATATTCCGCGTGCAACCCTAGATACACTCTCCGAACGCGCCCGTCACTTGTTGCGTTTTAATCCGATTGTGGAATCCGTAAACGATAAATCCGAGGTTGAGGTTTATCAATCGTTCGCTTACTAAGTCGCTTACTAAGTTTAGTTGTGACTGTTCTAAGTTCAAGTAGCGGTCGGTCTTCTTCTGTCGTCAATCAAAACTCTCAGAGGAGCGCTATCTGAATATTACGAGGATAAAAAAACCAGCGTTGGATTCTTAAGATCCAACGCTGGCTGAAAAACCATTTGTTAATGTTCTAGGTTTTTTTGCTTTTCAAATTCTGCTTACCGATAGAAACCACTAAGGAGCTAGCGCGTTACCCCGTAACAAGCTACCAATCGTTTTGGCAGTAATTTTCATCTGAATCAAGGGATTTGCCGGAACGACTGTTTTGTACAGGTAGCTATCGAAGGTAAGCTTCTGCACGTCTTTGTCGGCGCACATTTCCACAAACGCTTCGCGAGTGGCATCAGAGCGATAGAAGACGGTTTGCAGAATGTCCAGCACCTTGTAGGTGATGCCGTATTTCTTATCCCAACGCTTCAGGTACAGCTTCAGGTCGGCTTCTGTAGGGATGCGGGTACCACCGTTGGAAGTTTCAACAATGGTTTCTGCACACATCCGCGCCGACTTAGCGGCAAAGTAAATTCCCTCTCCAGAAGACTTCGTAACCGTTCCGGCGGCGTCTCCCACTAGAGCAACGCGACCGACAACGCGGCGGGGTCTGGGATGCTCTGGAATTGGGTGAGCTTCTACTTTGATGATTTCGCCGCCTGCAAGTTTTCTAGCGGCACGCTTGCGGATGCCTGCTTGCAGATTTTTGATGTCGGCTTTGTTCACCTTCATGGTGCCGGTGCCAACAGCGACGTGGTCGTATTTGGGGAATACCCAGGCGTAGAAATCGGTGGAAACATCGTTCCCGACGTACATTTCTGCCAGGTCGTTGTAATAAGCCATTTTGTCTTCTGGCAGGCGAATGCGCTCTTGGAAGGCGATCGCATAATTGTAATCCCCGGCGTCAATTGCCTTCGCAACGCGGGAATTCGCCCCATCTGCCCCAATCACCAGATCGACTTTCAGGGTTTTCATCTCCCCTTCAGCGCTACCGTTCGAGTGATCGGCGTAGTGCAAGGTGTAAGGGTCAGTATTGCCCGTGGGAATATCGAGTTTATAAACAGTGCCGTTAATTAAATTTGCACCCAATTTAGCTGCGCGATCGCGTAGGTATCCATCCAATACCTCGCGGCGACACATACCGATATATTCATGTTCTTTTTCAATGTTGATATCTACCTCAATGTTGGAAGGTGAGATCATCTTCATTTTTCTAACCCGCCGGTCAATAATCTCAGGCGGTAGGTCAAACTCGCTCACCATGCATAGCGGAATTGCCCCGCCACAAGGCTTTGCGTTGTCTAGCTTGCGCTCAAACAGGTAAGTCTCAATTCCAGCTTTTGCTAGCGTTTCGGCAGCAGAGGAACCCGCCGGACCCGATCCCACAACAGCAACCCGTAGTACCAAAGCTATTCTCCCGATTCTCTTACGGCTACAAGGTGAGATGGTATCACGGACTTTTCGGTTGTCCCAGCAGGATCGTGCAGGTTGTGACTGAATTGCAACAGAGCTTAACACATTGAAAACTAAATCGCGGTTCCTGGGGTTGTAGCTACTCCCAATCACTCCAGAGATTTTTGCTCCAACTCTATGAATGCTCCTTCCCTCGATTCTGCAATTCGGCAAATCGCGATCGCTTCTATCGGCGGCTATCAGAGGCACATTTCACCCCGCAAAGGGTTTTCTTGCGCTCATCGATTGCTTTACAAGGGGGAATCTTGCTCGCAGTACGCCAAGCGCATGATTGCACAACAGGGTTTGGTAGCGGCGATCGCCACGGTGCGCCAACGATTCCGAGCTTGTAAAATCGCAAACCAAATTTTGCAAGCCAGGTATAGCAGTCAAGCTGATAGCGATCGCTCCAAGCGCGAACGCAGAAATAGAAACTGGGGCTGCAACTGTGATGATTATGGTGCTGTAGATTGTGTCTCAGGTGTCTCAGAGCTGAGCTGTGAAGCGCTAGATTGTTTCTCTGAAATGGATTTTGCTTCCTTAGATTGTGGAGTCGCAGATTGTGGCTCTGGGATAGATTGTGGAGTCGCAGATTGCGGGAGTTGCGGAGAATAAAACATTCATCCTTCTTTTTGTTACCCCCCGACTTCAACTTAATTTAAGAATGCTGTGGGGGAGAGCAGGCAAAATCTAACTGTTCTCATTTTGCCTGCCAGTTTTGTTGACCCCCAGGTTTCTAGCAAATGTCAATTAATGCAAATAGATTTTAGGTATGGTATATATGTACGTTAATCTCATCGATAAACCGGAGATTTGTCTATCCTGAACTTTGATGGGTCAATGAAAACCCAGATTAGGATAGCTAAAAAAATATTCTTGTCTAGGGGTCGAAAGTAGTGGGCATTGTTGTTGAAAACGTCTCTAAAGAGTTCGGCAGTTTTAAAGCCGTTGACGAAGTCAACTTAGAAATTCAATCAGGCTCCTTGGTCGCGCTTTTAGGACCTTCTGGTTCTGGTAAATCTACACTGCTGCGACTGATCGCCGGTCTGGAAATGCCAGATAGCGGGAAAATCTGGTTGACTGGTCAAGATGCTACTCATCAGAGCGTTCAAGACCGCAACATCGGGTTTGTATTCCAACACTATGCTCTATTTAAACACCTCACCGTCCGCAAAAATATTGCCTTTGGCTTAGAGATTCAAAAAACTCCCAAAGGCAAAGTAAAGGCGCGGGTAGAAGAATTGCTGGAGTTAGTGCAACTAAGCGGACTAGGCGATCGCTACCCTTCCCAACTCTCCGGCGGTCAGCGACAACGAGTTGCCTTAGCCAGAGCGCTAGCAGTTCAACCCCAAGTATTGCTGCTAGATGAACCCTTTGGAGCCTTAGACGCCAAAGTGCGTAAGGATTTGCGGGCTTGGTTGCGACGCCTGCACGATGAAGTCCACGTCACTACCGTGTTCGTCACCCACGACCAAGAAGAAGCGATGGAAGTTTCCGATGAAATTGTAGTGATGAACAAAGGCAGAGTCGAACAAATCGGCACACCCGCTCAGATTTACGATCGCCCAACGACACCGTTTGTCATGAGTTTCATTGGCCCGGTGAATGTGTTGCCCAGCACTTCCCGCATTTTCGAGGCAAACGGGTTTGATTCGACCCAAGCTGAGATATTCCTGCGTCCCCATGATGTCGTCGTAGAGACGAATCCCAACGGCAGCTCCGTACCCGCACGAGTGAACCGCTTGATTCATCTCGGCTGGGAAATTCAGGCAGAATTAATCTTAGACGATGGTCAGGTCGTCATGGCTCATATCACGCGAGAGCGGTTCGATGAGTTAAATTTGGAGCCGCAACAGCGAGTATTCGTCAAACCAAAGGATGCGAAATCTTTCCCGCTGTATTTTTCGATCTAGCACTTCAGGCGTCAACACTCAGCTTTCAGCTTAATCGGCTTTAATTAGATATCTAAGTCGATTTGAAAGAGCGCATAGTTAAGTTATGAAGTGGGGACGCCTGTCTATTCATCGGTGGCGGTTCATCGGACAATTCTTTTGTCTATTCTGTCTTTGTTGTTTTTTAGCCATCAGCTGTGGGAAGCGACCGGCGTCTGATTCTGCGACTTCTCCTAGTCCTGGTGGTGCCAATTCCGGTCGGATTACCATCGGCACCACCCAGAAGCCACGGACGATGGACCCGGCAGATAATTACGAGCTAGCAGCCGTCTACTTGCTCTATAACCTGAGCGATCGCCTGTATACCTACGAATTGGGAAGCACCCAACTCAAGCCGCAACTGGCGACGGCAATGCCGAAAGTGAGTCCAGACGGGTTAACTTACACCATTCCTGTGCGCCAGGGCGTCGTCTTCCATGATGGCACTCCTTTTAACGCCAAAGCGATGGAATTTTCCCTGCAACGCTTTATCGAAAATAAAGGAAAGCCGTCATTTCTTCTCGGCGATGCGGTGGACTCAGTGAAGGCAACTGGCGACTATGAGTTAACGATTAAGCTGAAAAAGCCGTTTGCTGCTTTTCCCGCCCTGCTGGCCTTTTCCGGTGCCGCTGCGGTTTCACCGAAAGCTTATGAAATTGGCGCTGGAAAGTTCAAGCCAAACACATTTGTGGGTACTGGCCCTTACAAGTTGGCTCAGTTTAGCAGTGAGTCGCAGCGATTGGATGTTTTTGACCAATACTGGGGCGAGAAACCAGTAAATAAAGGAATTGACGTGCAAGTGCTGAGTAATTCAGCCAACTTGTTTAACGCATTTCGCACGGGAGGCGTGGATGTCGCCTACCTATCCCTCGATCCCGACCAAATTGCCAGCTTGAAAGATGGGGCGACCAAAGGGAGCTGGCAAGCGATCGAGTCTCAGGGGAGTGCTGCTAGCTTTCTGGTGCTGAACACCAAGAGTAAGCCGCTAGATAACCCAGTCGTGCGCGGTGCGATCGCATCCATCGTCAACCGACCTTTGGTGAATGAGCGATCGCTCAAAAATCAAGCTGAACCTCTCTACAGCATGGTGCCCACTACCTTTGATGTCTACAAGCCAGTATTTAAAGACCAATACGGGGACGGCAATACCGAAAAAGCAAAACAACTGTTGCAGCAAGCGGGATACTCTCCTACCAATCCCTTGAAGCTGCAAATTTGGTATCCCTCGACTTCACCGACTCGCCGACTCGCTGCCAGTACCCTCAAAGCAGTGGCAGATCAACAACTAGGAGGAACGCTGCAATTTGAAGTCAATACTGTAGACTCCGCCACCTTCTTTAAAAGCGTCTCCCAAGGTCTTTATCAGACCGTCTTACTGGATTGGTATCCAGACTTTCTCGACCCTGACAACTATGTTCAGCCATTTCTGGAGTGTCCGAAAGGATCGGCGGCAAACGGCTGTGAAGACGGCGCAAGCCAGAATCAGGGTTCCTTTTATTACAGCGATCGCATGAACCAGCTGATTGCCCAAGAACGAAAAGAGCAAAACCCCGAAGCCCGCAAGAAGATTTTTGCGGATATTCAAGACCTACTGGCGAAAGACGTACCTTACGTTCCACTCTGGCAAAGTAAAGACTTCGCCTTTACCCAAAAAGGTGTCAGCGGTCTCCGCATCAACCCCACCCAGGATTTCGCCTTCTGGACAATTAAAAAGTAGCGATCGCTTAGTTTTACAATTCCCTTTTAAACGCAGAGGAACACAAAGGGAAGCGCTTTCGTTACGCAGAGGTTTAACTCTGCGTAACGAAAGCGGCGCGACAGCGCTACCTTTGCGTAAACCTCTGCGAACCTTTGCGTTAAAACAGTAATGTCACGCTCCAAAGCCCTACAGTCTTACATCTTCGTCCGCCTTCTCCTAGCACCCTTGATGCTATGGATCATCATCACCCTAGTGTTTTTGCTCCTCCGTGCCACCCCAGGCGACCCGGTGGATGCGGTTTTAGGCGGTCGCGCCCCAGAAAGCGTCAAAGAGCAATATCGTCAACAGTTGGGGCTATCAGATCCCTTACCGTTGCAATATATTCGCTATTTGGGTTCCCTACTTAGCTTGAACTTGGGGACTTCGCTGACCAGTCAGGGTCAAGATGTTTGGGGTGAGATTCAGAAATACTTTCCCGCGACAGTAGAATTAGCAGTATTTAGTATGGCGATCGCTTTCCTAGTCGGCGTCGGCGTTGGCATCCTTTCCGCCACCCGCCCTGGCACGGCTTTAGACGCGAGCGGTCGTTTGTTTGGCATCATCACCTACTCGCTCCCGATATTCTGGGTAGGGATGATTCTACAGTTGATTTTCTCCGTTCAGCTAGGCTGGTTTCCCCTAGGATCGCGCTTTCCCCTAACTACAGCACCACCACCGATCATCACGGGTCTTTACACGATTGATAGTCTCCTGAGCGGTAACTTGGAGCATTTTTTCACCGCACTGCATTATCTCGCCCTCCCCAGCTTGACCCTCGGAGTCCTCCTCAGCGGTATTTTCGAGCGGATTGTACGGGTAAACCTGAAGCAAACGCTTAAAGCGGATTATGTAGAAGCTGCTAGAGCCAGAGGTATTCCAGAATCGCGGATTCTCTTTGCCCACGCCCTGAAAAATGCCATGATTCCAGTCATTACCGTCCTGGGGCTGACTTTAGCCGCATTGCTTGGCGGCGCAGTTTTAACAGAAGTTACCTTCTCTTGGCCTGGTTTAGGAAATCGGCTTTATGAAGCCATTTCTTTACGAGATTACCCTACGGTGCAGGGAATCATGGTATTTTTTGCGTCGATTGTTGTAGTTGCTAGCATTTTGATTGATATTATCAATGCTTACATCGACCCTCGAATTCGTTACTAAAACCGGCAACTAAGACAAAAAAATGGCTAAATTAATCGGTTTTGGTTGATAGGGGGAAATTAATTCAGCCATCTTGATTGGCTGCTGCCCTTGTTGCCAAAAGCGGAACTTTATGGTGCTTCGGCTGCGGTATTGAGCGAGCGACAACCTTCACCTGTTGCAACGATTCGGTGAAGTATGGTGACGCAGAAGTGATGGAAGTGGTTGAAAACCCGGTTCTTTAAGAAACCGGGTTTCTGATATGCAGCCTCATTTTAGGTTGATTAACGGACAGTAACGGTGTTTGAGAAGGTGGGAACTCCGCGATCGCACTGAGAGCCAAATGCCAGTTAATGAGATATCCAGCAAATTTCCCGATGAAGTAGGGAAAGGAAGCAGCCAATAATCTATTTAGATTTCCGGCTGCATAATGCGTAGAATTCGGCTGCTTGCTTTAGCTACCATCAGCTTTGTTGCGACTCTAGTAGGCTCCTTGTTTGACCCGGTAACATTCCTGCACCGCCTTCTCGCAATAGCGCTCAGCACCGTTTTTACCCTGAATATGGGTATTAGCAGTACCCATACCGATACCTCCTCTGTTGCCGTTGCTGCTCATCCGCCCGCCATTCAATCTGCATTCAACAATAAGCTGAATCAATTTGCTTCTGAGTCGCAACAACCGCAAATCCTAGCAAGCCAACCCAGCCCTTTTGAGAGGACCGCCCCGACAAATTACTGTGGTTCTGGCACCATCACCAAACCTACCAGGGGAATCGATACAGACACGAGAGTGTATTCCGTTTTCTATGACTTCAGCCGAGGTCAAGAGTCAGTGAATTCTGCCGCTTGTGGTCGGGAATATTGGATTCCAGTCGAGCAAAGCAATCCTTACTACGGACTTGTATTTGTTTATTGGGTGGATGGATACAAAAATCGTGTTTCTTCTACTCGTTATGTGGAAACGAACAACGGGAAACTCATTGTTTGGGATGGTAATCCAGTCAATCCTCTACTGAGAAGAATCCTGACGCGGCAAGATGGAAACCAAGCCCTTTCTCATGCGATCGCGCGGATTCTGAATTGGAGGCAGCTAAGGCGCATTCAGACTGCCTCTATCCCCCAAACCCTTATAAATAACCAGAAACAAGCTTCTACAGCAGCCCAAACCGCCTTTACTTCTGCTTCCCCAAACCCTCAAACCAGCAAAACAGCAGCTCAAAACTATTGTGGCTCTGGGATGCTAACTCAACCCGGTAAAGGAGTTGATAAGGATGGTCGCCTTTACTATGTTTTCCATCACTTCAATCGAGTTCCAGAGAAAGTGAATCCTGCCGCCTGCGGTCGGGAGTATTGGATTCCAGTTGAACGCAGCAATCCTAACTACGGTCTTGTATTTGCTTATTTGGTGGATGGTCAAAAAAATCGCGTTTCTTCAATCCGTTATGTGGAAACCCGCAAACGGCAGCTGATCGTTTGGAATGGGAATGCAAACTCTCAACTCCGGAGAACCACGAGGCAGCGAAACGGAACCCAAGTGATTTTTCAAAATTGGTTCCGGATGGTTCTGAGTCAGAAAAAGCTGATGGGTCAAGGTCAGACCATCTATACTCCTCCGAAAACTGCTCAGACACCCGCAACTCCTCCCCCAACACCTCAACCCGTACCCAACACTCCCCAACCCAATAATTCATTGCTAATTGGTTTTGGTGGCGACACTAGCAACGTGGAAGAAACTTGGATGCACAGCCTTGACGTTGCCAAAGAAGTCGGTTTACCCAAACCGAAAGCTGCATCGCTTGGGGTGGAGGTGGGATGGCAACCCATTTGGTTTGGTTGTGTGGCTGGTCAGAAAACTTGCGCGACGACAGACCGAATGTTTAAAGAAGGGGTTGTCCCCGTCTTTATCGTTAACTTGATTACCCACGATGTCCAAAGTAAAAAAACTTGGGCTGAAATTGAAGCCAGAAAGAGTTGGTACTTCTCGGAGTTAGATCGCCTCGCGAAAGATGTACTCTCTAAGACCCAAGGGACGGTATATGTATCGCTGGAACCGGAGCATAATCTGGTAGGAACGCTCCGCGATCCCGTCAATGCCAATTATGGGTGGGATGCCAGTATTCCGCAGAAATTCGGGCAGTTAATGGCTGAAGCTGCCCAAAGATTACGTACCTCAGCGAATTCGGTTCCGGGACTGAATTTGAAAGTGGGTTTGGCTTTCGGTGACTTCAATGCCTCCCCCACGGGTCTGCAAAACTATTTACCTGATTTGAAGGCGGCTGCACCGGGAGTCGATTTCTTTGGGTTTCAAGTAACCCAAGGCCCCTGGCGGAATGACGGAAACGGATGCCAACGCTTAACCCCCGATCAAGCGAAGCTTTATGATATGCCCGACCGAGTAATTGCGATCGCTCAATTCATCCAAACCCAACTGCAAAAGCCGTCTCTGATCGATTACTTTTTCCTGATGGCTGATGCTGGCACCGATTGGGATGAGGGAGGCGCGAAAGTTTACCAGGAATTACAACAGCGCTCCTTAGAACTGCAAAACGCTGGATTGATTGGCTTGTTGCACTTTACCCTCATTGATACGCCACAATCTGCTCCAAACTCGTACTGGTGTGACGGTGAGAAAAATCGGGGTATTATCAAGCCCGCAGCCCAACTTTCTAATTTCAGTTACAAGCGCCCTCTTCAGCTAAAAAAGATGGGCAAGGCACTGGGAGATTGGATTGACGCTCAAAGCTAAACGAGTGCATTTCGCCCAGTCACGATCCTTTGTGGTGGGGCAGATAGAATGCTCTGCGTGTTTGTGCGATCGCCAACTCTCTTGATAATCCAAGGTTTTCTTTAGAAAGAATTTAGAATCCTTGCGTATAATCTGTACAGGAATCTTTGGATTCCGATAAAGGTTCTTATAGAAACTTTAAAATACTGTAGCAATAATTTAGTAGTGATGCCCCGGATACTCGTCATCGACGACGACGCTGCGATCGCAGAATTAGTTACCATCAATCTGGAAATGGCTGGATACGATGTCAGCCAAGCACCAGATGGCATTAAAGGTCAGGCACTGGCTTTGCAACTGCAACCAGACCTCATTATGCTTGACCTAATGCTGCCCAATGTGGACGGTTTCACCGTCTGCCAGCGGTTGCGGCGGGATGAACGCACTGCCGATATTCCGGTGTTAATGTTGACAGCACTGGGTCAGACTCAAGATAAGGTAGAAGGCTTTAATGCCGGAGCCGATGATTACCTGACCAAGCCGTTTGAACTCGAAGAAATGCTGGCACGGGTCAGAGCCTTGCTGCGACGAACAGACCGTATTCCCCAAGCCGCCAAACACTCGGAAATTTTGCACTATGGCTCTTTAACCTTAGTCCCAGAACGCTTTGAGGCTATTTGGTTCAATCAGACAGTGAAGTTAACGCATCTGGAGTTTGAATTACTGCACTGCTTACTCCAGCGTCATGGTCAAACCGTTTCTCCTAGTGAAATCCTGCGGGAAGTTTGGGGCTACGATCCCGACGATGACATTGAAACGATTCGGGTGCATATTCGGCACTTGAGAACGAAGCTAGAACCCGATCCCCGCCACCCGCGCTATATTAAGACCGTCTATGGTGCGGGCTACTGTCTGGAGTTGCCGACTGAAGAGCAAGTTAGCACAGACGCAAGCTGATTGATTGTTGATTTGCCTGTGTTGTGTTCATCAAGATGTGTTCATCAACAGCCCTTTCTTCCTAGGTGGGGAAGGTCTGCTTGAAGAAAATGGAACGGTTCTAAGCTTCCCGGAGAAAGCAAAAAAACCGACCTTGGCAAGCAGGGAGTGCCAAGCATAAGGGAGTGTTAAGCCACCCGATGGGACTGTATAGATAGAGGAATTGGGCAATGCGCCCCTAAAAGAGATTCCTCTTCTACCTTCTGGATCGGAATTTCGATAATAAACTCTGTTCCCTTTCCCGGTGTTGACACGCACTCGAGTTGACCCCCGTGACGTTCAACCACAACTTGGTAGCTAATGGACAAGCCCAAGCCAGTCCCTTTTCCCACGGCTTTCGTCGTAAAGAAGGGGTCAAAAATTTGTTTCTGAATTGCTTCGGGAATACCAGGGCCATTATCCGCAATCCTGATGACAACAGAGGCAGGATTGGGACTTAGGGATGTAGGGCTTTGCCCTTCTCGAAGGGTGGGATGAGGATTGGCATTGAATTCATCCTTTATCCTGATTCCTTCATCCTTCAAAGAGGTGCGAATGGTAATCTGGCTGGGGTTGGCTTTGAGATCCTCCGGCGTCAGCGATGCTCCTCCTGCGGAGACTTGCTGGGCATTGTATTCTTCTAAAGCATCAATTGCATTACTGAGGAGATTCATAAACACTTGGTTGAGTTGCCCAGCGTAACAATCTACTTTGGGCAAATCGCCGTATTCTTTAATAATCTGAATTTTGGGATGGGAGCTGTCTTCTTTCAACCGATGCTGCAAAATCAACAGCGTGTTATCTATGCCCTCATGAATATCAACCGCCTTCTTCTGGGATTCATCCAGGCGGGAGAAATTCCGCAGCGACAAGACCAAATCGCGGATGCGGTCGGCTCCCATTTTCATGGAAGTCAGTAGTTTGGGAAAATCTTCCACCAAGAAATCTAAATCGATATCCTGATTTGCAACTTGAATTTCGGTAGGGGGTTTGGGAAAGTGCTTTTGATAGAGATTTAACAGGTTCAGCAGGTCATGAGCATACTGATTCGCATGGTCGAGATTGCCGTAGATGAAGGAGACTGGATTATTAATTTCATGGGCAACACCTGCAACCAACTGCCCTAAACTGGACATCTTTTCGCTCTGAATTAGCTGAGATTGGGTTTGTCCCAATTCTCCCAAAGTTCGTTTTAGTTGGGTTGTTTGTTCTTTTAGCTGCGCTTCTGATTTCAGCCAAGCGATTTCTGCCTGTTTGCGTTCGACCAGTTCGGCGTTTAGCTGTTGGAAGAGAACGGATTGCTTAATTGCGATCGCTAGCTGCACGCTCAGCTGTTTGAGTAATTCTACTTCTGATTCTTGCCATTTTCGGGGTTCCCGACAGTGATGGGCAATCAGCAACCCCCATAAATTTTCCCCTTGCAGAATCGGAACTACCAAGTTAGCTCTCACCTGAAACTGGGCAAGTAAATCAATATGGCATTGTTGGATACCCGCAGTATAGATATTGTCAATCGCTCGAACCCGACCTTGCTGGTATGGCGAGACGTAGCTTTTCCCAAAGCAAGGATCTTGGATGCTGGTTCCTAAAATAGGCGTCCAATCCTCACCGACCGACTCTACAACCACAACTCCGTTCCGATCTGGATCGAAGCGGTAAATGAGTACCCGGTCAGTAGAGAGAAAATGGCGCACTTCTGCCACAGTTGTATTGAGAACTTCTTCTAAATCTAGAGACTGACGGATGCGCTTAGCGATCGCTCCGACCAGCCGTTCTCTCAAAAATTGCTGTCGCGACGCTTCCTCTGCTTGCTTGCGTTCGGTAATATCCATCACCGTTCCCATCATCCGCACGCACTTCCCCGTATTGTCGCGCACAACGGCACCCCGTGACGCCACCCAGCCAATTCCATCAGGACGAATGACGCGATACTCCATCTTTAAGTCTTTCCCGACTTCTACGATGCTCGCAATCTCAAGTCCCACGCGGTAGCAATCTTCAGGATGAATGCATTGGAGATAAGCCTCGTAGGTGCCAGTAAAGGAACCAGGAGCCAGACCAAAAATCCCTTCCACCTCTTCAGACCAAGTCACCCGATTGGTTCCCAGATCCCAGTCCCAAACCCCCATACTTGCCGCACCCAGAGCCAGCCGCAGCCGCGTTTCCCCTTCGCACTGCGCCTCTTGGGCGGCTTTACGCTCGGTAATATCCGTCTGGACGCCAATAAATTGCGTCACCCGACCCTCGTCGTCATACACCGGCGAAATACTCAGGTCATTCCAGAAAGGCGTCCCATCTTTGCGATAGTTCTTGAGAACAACCTGGCATTCTTTCCCCGTCCGCACGGCTTGACGAATTTGCTCAATTGCGGCTGGATCTGTATCATTTCCTTGCAAAAATCGGCAGTTTCGTCCCAAAACTTCGGCGGTCGAATACCCGGTTATTTTTTCAAAGGCAGGATTGCAATAGATAATTGGATTATTTGGCAGACTGGCGTCGCTAATGACGATGCCACAGCTGGTTGCTGCCATCGCTCGGTCATACAGCCTTAGTGTCCCCGTGTCCCCTTGGTGCCCCGTGAGGTCTTGGAACTCCCCACATCTAGCTTGCTGGCTTGCCATCAGAATTTAAGAACCGAACGTTAACAGCCTTTCTTCAAGATAAATCAATATTAAAAATAACTTAAATATTCCCGAAGATAGATCCCCCGCTTTTCTATCATAAATAAAGCATTTTTGCCAAGATAATCTCTAAAATTAAGCCTCATCAAAACAAAGCAAAATCGGGAATTTCCCAGAATCGAGAAATTGCCACAAAAGCCTAGCAGTCGGTAAAAAATTTACAGCCAGTATTAATTTTTAAAGGAAGAATACAAAGTGATTCGCTCCAAGACGTAGCCTTCCAATTTAGAGGCTCGATGGGCTGCCGTATGTTGTGCCAAAGCGCGAGTCCAAGCGCGATCGCCGATTGCAATTCTCTCAGCTTCCGGAGTTTCTTGAAGATCCTGTAAAGTATCGGCAGGCGACTCGGCAATCAGAATTTCTTTACCCATTTCAAAAATTGTTTCCAACCCCTACCAATAATCACTAATCATTGGAGTTCCACATGCAGATGCTTCAAATAAACGCACGCTGGGAGAATAACCCGCTTGAACCATATCAGTCCGTGTAATATTAAGAGTGAACAGTTGGAAAGGGTAAAACTAGCGGTGTCGAGCAGGTGGCAAATGCTCGATTTGCTCAACATTTTTGGGCAAGTTAATATTATTCGGATATTGTGGCCCTGCCACCACAAAGCGACCTTCTTGCTACTGATGAGCTGGAAGCAACAGATTGTCCAGGCTAGGCTGTCAGTCGCCCCGTGTAAGTTTCCCTATCGTCAAGATGCCAAAATTGAGGAAACTGTTCCTGATATCGCAATCCTAAATGATTTGTGAAGGCGAGCTCCCCGACTTCTTACGGAAGTCGGGATCTGAACCCCTGGAATCTCACAAGAAGTGCTATAGAACCTTACAAATTGATGAAATTCGGGTTTTAGGAAGGAATGATGTCAGTAGTTAAAGGAAGTTTTAATAAAAATTTTCAAAGCATTTGAAAGATTTCTTTGGCAGCGCGATCGCAAACTCCCACTTCTCCCAATGAGGAGCGCATTTCTTGATAATCTGCAACAGTTTGCTGGCGGCGTTCGGGATTGAGTAAGAGTTCTAAAGCCTCTTGGACAATGTTTTCTGGCGTAGCTTGCTCTTGCAGCAATTCTGGCACAATCGACCGCATCAGTACCAAATTTGCTGGCGACATGAAGGAGATAGAGAATTTTAGAAGATTCCGGGCAATCCAATAGGTAAAGCGACTAACGCGGTAGAGAACCACCTGCGGCACGTTTAAAAGAGCAAGTTCTAGATTTACAGTCCCCGACTTAGCGATCGCTAAATCGGCAGCCGCCAGAACTTCCTGACTTTTACCAGCAACCAGAGTCGCATTTAAACCATAACGTCCAATCGCCTCTTCAATTTGGAGCCGATAAGCTTCTAGAGACAAAGGAATCCAGAAATGAACTTGAGGCAGTTTGTTTTGGATTGTTTTAGCAGCCTCAAACATAACTGGCATGAGATACTTGAGTTCTTGAGGACGGGAGGCAGGGAGAAGCGCGATCGCAATTTGTTCTGACTCTATCTCTAAGATTCTTCGCGCCGCTTCTCGGCTGGGAGCCTTTTGCATCCGATCCACCAAGGGATGCCCCACCCAGGCAGCCGATGCCCCCCGTTTTTGGAAATATTGTGCTTCCTCTGGGAAAATCGCCAACACTTGGTCGCTAATCTCGATGATTCGAGTGGTGTCGCGCTTAAAGGGCGACCAAACCCATACCTGCGGCGTGATGTAGTACGCGACTGGCACCTGCGGCATCTGTCGCTGAAGATAAGTGCCGACGCCAATATTTGGACCCAAGTAGTCAATTAACACCACCAGATCGGGCGGATTCTCTCGAAGGTACTGTTTAGCTCGACGCTGGACTTGTAAGGTCGGTAACACATAAGGGAGAGATTCAAAAAGCCCCACCGAACCAATCCCGCTGGTATTGCTCAAGAGAGTCGCACCCGCTGCCGCCATGCGATCGCCCCCCAAGGCAACAATTTCTAATTCCAAGCCAGTTGCCTGTGCTTGTCGATAAAGTGCCTCAATCAGTAGCGCCCCTTGCAGATCCCCTGAAACTTCGCCAGTGCTGATAAATATACGCATTAGTTTGGTAATGGGTAATGGGTAATCGAGTTTTGAGTTTTGAGTTGAGTTTTGAATGAAACAAATTACTTTGAACTCAAAACTCAGACGCGGTTTAGGGCGTCTCTACAACTTTTTTCCCAATTACTCTGCATCCTTGTGGTTCGTTCTTTTCCCTGGAATCGGACCGCGTCGCCCTGACGCTTGAGAAAGTTGCAGGAACCGGCGCAGGTGTTGCAAGTATTCGTTATCTGGGAGCAGATCCAGTTGTTCTAGGGATTGATTCAGGGGTAATCCAGAACGATAGAGAATCCGAAAAGCTTTTTTGAGAATTCCCAACTCAGCGGCAGATAAACCAGCGCGTTTGAGTCCCACCAAGTTGAGACTGCGTACCCGCGATGGATTTCCCTCTACGAGCAGATAAGGAGGCACATCGCGGTCAATGCGACTCATCCCACCCACCATCGCGCCTCGCCCGATGTGGACAAATTGATGAATCCCTAGGACGCCACCAATCACCGCCCGCGAATCAATCTGGACGTGCCCAGCGAGCGACACCGCATTGGAAATAATCACTTTATCTGCGATCGCGCAATTATGAGCAACGTGGACATAAGCCATCAACAAGTTGCCATTGCCAATTACCGTCGCTTCACCCTCGCCAGTTGCCCGGTTAATTGTGACATACTCTCGAATTCGATTGCCATCACCAATTTTTACCCAGGTTTTAGCCCCGTCATACTTGAGGTCTTGGGGTTCTAAGCCAATTGCTGCCCCCGGAAAAATGTGATTTTGTGCACCAATTTCCGTTGGTCCCTCGATTACAACATGAGCGCCAATCGTGGTTTCAGCACCAATTTTTACTTGTTCTCCAATCACCGCATAAGGCCCAACTTGCACGCTGGGGTGTAGTTGAGCGTCAGGGTGAATTATCGCGGTGGGATGAATCATATACAGGACTGTTAGCGCTCTTCGGCGCGATCGCGCGGACTGTTAGCGAAGCACGGACTGAGTAAACAAAAGTGACAAGTCACAAATCAAAACTGAGGAATGAGGAATAAAGTTAGCGTTAGGAGTTATGAGTCAGAATTTAACCATCAGCTTCTTCAACTAATGTGCCATCAAACTTCTTTTCTCAAACCTGTTTTTTAGCCTGCGAATAGAGTAGGGCTAAGCAAACACTCCTCAGTCCTCATGACTGTTTTAGTCAACGATGGAAAACATCAGTTCGCCTTCTGTAGCCAATTGACCATCGACTTCGGCACGGGCGTGCATCTTTCCAAAACGACGCCGTTTGACACACAGCAGTTCCACGGTCATGACTAGCTGATCTCCCGGTACTACGGGGCGACGGAAGCGGACTTTATCAATGCCAGCAAACATAAATAAGCCGCTTTCAATATCTGGGAGTTGGGTCAATACAATCCCGCCCACTTGAGCCATTGCTTCCACAATTAATACCCCAGGCATAATCGGACGACCGGGGAAATGCCCTTGAAAATGGGGTTCATTAAAGGTGACATTTTTGATGCCCACAGCCCTTTCTCCGGGCACGTACTCGATAATCCGATCCACCAATGCAAAAGGATACCGATGGGGCAGCAATTTTTGAATGTCTTCGATCGTCAGGATGGTTTTGGCAGCAGACTGGCTGTTTTGTGCTGTTTCTTCCCCGACATTCTTGGCTTGGGGCGTCGCAGTCTCAGCATCGGGTGTATTGACTTCAATCAGTGTGGACATGGGCTGTATGACAGGGATTAGAGGCTAGGGGCTAGAGTTGCGATCGCGCAGCCACTTTACACAGGCTCACTCAGGGCGACTCGCAACTTCTTGGAGTAACTGCTGGGTGAGTTGAATATGCAGGTGATGGCTGGCTTTGTAGGCGAGGATATGAGCTTGCGGGAAATATCCCAGTAAACTTAAATCTCCTACTAAATCTAAAAGTTTATGACGCACTGGCTCATTTGAAAATCTTAAGGGAGGATTAAGCCATTCTTGTGAATCGCAAACCAGGGCATTTTCTAAACTTCCGCCTTTGATTAAACCTGCGGCTTGTAACTGCTCAATTTGGTGCGCCAGACCAAACGTGCGGGCGGGTGCGATCGCGTCTGCAAAATTTTCTTGCCTCGGCGTCCAGCTGTGCCACTGGTTGCCAATCGCTGCTGAGTCGAAGTCAATTCCGTAGGAAAAGCGCAACTCCGGTGCAGGTAGGGCGGCGACAAAGGCATCGCCTTGATAGACCCATACAGGTTTTTCCAGCTTAAAAGTTGAATCGGGAATTAATTCATCGTTCTCGACCACGCCCGCTTGCGCGATCGCTTCCGCCCAAATCAGCGCTGAACCATCCAGCAGGGGCACTTCCGGGCCATCAATCTCAATTCGAGCGTTATCGACACCGCTGCCTGCTAAAGCGGCTAGCAGGTGTTCCACAGTCCGAACCCGCGCTTCTCCACTGCTAGCAAGTTCGGTGGAGAGGGTTGTCTGACTGACTGCTTCCACCCGCGCTGGAATCACGGGTGCCCCAGCCAGGTCAACTCTGACAAAGTAACGTCCCTCTCCAGCCGCCGCTGGTAGCACTCGGACATGGGTAGGGACGCCGCTATGTAGACCGACGCCAGATTGTTCAAAAGATCCTTTTAGCGTGTGTTGTTTCATAATTAAAAATTAAAAATTAAAAACTAAAAATTGAAGAAATTCTCCTAATTTTTAATTTTTAATTTTACATTTTTAATTTTTAGAATCTCTCCCCAATTCCAAAGTGGAGGCGGCTGTCCCCTTCGTTATTAAAACCATAGTCGATACGAATCGGGCCGAGGGGAGATTGCACGCGGACGCCAAGACCATAACCAAAGCCGCTTCCGGGCTTACCCCGCACCCCAGCCGGATCTCCGGGCACGGTGCTACCAGTCCCGAAATCGGTTGCGGCATCGACAAACAAAGCACCACCCACAATCGAGAAAATCGGGAAGCGATACTCTGCGGTCGCTTGGATAAAGCTGCGACCGCTGCCGACATCTCCTTCCTCAAAACCCCGCACCGAGTTACTACCGCCTAGAGAGAAAGCTTCATAGGGAGGTAAATCGCCGAGGACGGTTCCGGCTTGAACGTTGAAGGCGAGCGCTTGTGGCCCTGGGGAGAAGTTCGTATATCTGACAGGAAGATAGTAGCTATAGCTACCGCGCAGACGGTTAAACAGAATCCCTCCCACACCTACGGGGAGAGACTGTTCAACGCCTAGGCGCAGTAGAGATCCAGAGGTCGGAATTACGGCGCTGTTCCGGCGATCGCGCACAACCCCAAATTGCAGGGTCAACAAGTCGTCTTTCCCTTCCCCACTAAAGCTCAGGTCGTTGCCTAGCTCATCCTTCGGGCTAATGTCGCCGTCGGAATTTCGGATCGAAACCCGTTGATACTGCAAGCCCAGACTCGCTCTCCATTCCGGATCTGCAAAAACATCTCGGGAAAGCGGACGGGTAAAGGTGACGCCACCCCCCAATCGCAGGACGCGGGGTCTGTCTCCATCGGGTAATTCCACCTCTGTGTCACCGCCATCAAAAATCAGCGAAATGGATCGGCGTCTGAACCCATTGACGGTGTAGGAAGTCCGGTAAGGATCGCCAGCAATCCAGGGATCTGTAAAGTTGACATCAAATAGCAGTTCTCGCTGACCGACCTGCAACTCTGCCCCCAGCTTCTGGTTATTGCCCCCCAGATTTTGCTCTTGATAGCTAATGGTGCCGAATAATCCACTGGCGGAACTAATCCCAGCACCCGCCGCCACTGAGCCGGTGTTCTTCTCAATCACGTCCACGACCACCACTACTTTGCGCGGATCTTGCCCCGGTCTGAATGAGAGTCGCACATCTTCAAAGATACCTAAGCGAAAGACTCGGCGCAGATCCCTTTCGGCTTTCGTCCGGTTAAAGACTTCTCCAGAATTCAGTTCAATTTCTCGCGTGATGATGAAATCGCGGGTGCGACCCCGGATGGGTTGACCTTCATCATTTGCGGGTTGTCCGTCTTTGTCGAGAAAGCGGACTTCAATATCCTCAATCAGTCCTTCTGCTACCTCTAGACGTACCGTGCCATCCTCAGCAATCTGGGGTGCGGCAACTACTTGTGCCAAGTCATAGCCGTTTTCTTTGTACCACTGGTTTATTTTTTTAATGCCTTCTTGCAGTTCGCGGATGTTGAGGGTGCGACCATACTGAGGCGCGAAGGCGTCATCGATTACCTTTTGGGGGAGTGCCCGCTGATTTTGGTCGGCAGGGACGGGGACAACGACCACCTGACGTAAAACTGGGTTAGGTTCTACTACAAAGACGACACGGACACCCAGCGGGGTATCCTGTGGCTCTACTCTGGCGTTGCTGAAAAAACCTGTGGCGTAGATGGCATTCACATCTTCCTGTAACTGGCTCCGGGTCGCCGTTTGTCCGGGTCGGGTGCGAATTGCCTCATAAACTTCGTTTTCGAGATCCCCTTCTACGCCAGTAACAACGACTTCACCCACTAGCACTCTGGCTTCTGGCTGGTCAGTAGGCGCAGGTTGTACCGTTTCAGGCGTTGTCGCGGGTTGTCCACCTTCAGGGGTTGGTACAGGTTGTTCGCGTGGCTCTGGCAACTCAAGATTCGGCTCACCAGTCGTCCCTGGCGTGAGATCGAATTCAATGGTATCCGGCGTTTCTTGTTGCGGTGTTGATTCTTCGCCGGTGCGCGGAACCACTGGCTCTGTTTCCGGCGTGGGAGAGGATGGAGATTGGGTTGTGGGAGTTTGGCTGAGTACGGATGAGGGGGATTTTGCCCCTACAGGCTCTTTTGTTGTTGGAACGCTCATGGTGTTAACCACCACGTTATTGGCGGGTGGCGGTTCCCGACGACTGCTACTGGCGACCTCTACGCGCTCCGGTTTAACTGGGACGTTAACTGGGGCGGGTGCGGTGGTGGAGCGTGTAACAATCTCCGTGAGGCTGGACGACGGTCTAAGCGCCCTCCCAGGCGGTGTCGTCTCTGGGGCACTCACAGCATTGACGACTACGTTATTGGTTGGTTGAGATTCTGGGCGATCGCGTCCTGCGTCAGCCTGGGTCTGCTCAATATAATCGCCATACCAAGCTGTTCTCTCTGAGGTATCCGACGAAGAATTTGTCGTTTGCCCTCTGGCAGGAAATGCTACACAGCAGGCAGATGAGGCAGCCAAAATCGTCAATAAAAAGGGAGATAAGCGCATTCTTTTTCTCGTTTTCGACACTTCCACACACCTTGAAAATAGAGACAAAAGTAAAAAAGCAAAAAGTCAAAGAAAGAATTTTTTTTGCTTTTACTTTTTACGATTTACCTGTTCAAGAACTCTTTTTAGAACTTGCTGGTAGGCGTCTTCCACCTGCCCCAAATCCCGACGGAACCGATCTTTATCCAGCACTCGCCGGTCGGGATCGTCTTCAGACTCATCCCAAAGACGGCAGGTATCGGGGCTGATTTCGTCTCCCAGTCGTATCTCGCCATGCCGGTCAACGCCAAACTCCAACTTGAAATCCACTAGGGTAATCCGGCATTGGTGAAAAAAGTCTCTGAGGATTTCGTTAATCCGCAAGGCGCTACTTTGTAATTGGTCAAGCTGTTCTGGTGTCGCTAATTTCAATAACAACAAGCGATCGCGTGTTAACAAGGGATCTCCGAGATCGTCATTTTTAAAATAAAATTCCACCAGCGGATCGGGCAGGACAGTACCTACGGGCAACCCTGTTTGTTGACACAGACTTCCCGCAGCAATGTTCCTGACCACCACTTCTAGGGGCAGAATCTTTAACGCTTGGACGCGCATTTGGTTGGGTGCCGGACAGTCAATGAAGTGGGTCGGGATGCCCGATGCTTCCAAAACCTGGAACAAATAAGCGGCAATGGTGCAGTTAATTTCACCTTTGCCGATAATCTGACCGCGCTTTTTGGCATTAAAGGCGGTAGCGTCGTCTTTGAAGTGAGCCAGCAGAATGTCCGGATCGTCCGTGGTATAGAGAATCTTGGCTTTGCCTTCGTAAAGGTTGGTTGATTGGGCGGACATGGAGAGTCGTTATTTGTATTAATGGATCGTCGGCAGCAGCACAGAAGATTTTAATGCCTTAGGAGCCGAATGGCGTCAACATCTGGGCATCTGCGAGTAACTGGCATAATCTTTGATTAAGATAAGGTTAAATTTTGATTAATTTGTAATTAAAATAAGCGCAGCCCTTTGTGCAAAGATCACAATAGTGGTCAAGACTCGAACAAAACACCCGGTAAAGCCTGATTCCAACAGCGGGCGATCGCAAGAAAGTTCTACCGACTCCAAGGTGGATCGGGCAACGGTCGGAATATCTCCCTGTTTCTGTTGCTAGCTTTTCCAGCTTGGGCAAAAAACAGGATTAACGATAGGTTCGTTTCTCACACCAGTAGGTTGAGTAGTTTATCCCAAGGAGGTAATCTATGGCAGACCGCTCTGATTTTCTGTATCCTCGTAGTCGTTACTACGGTCAAGTCAAGCCAGAAAACCTGGTTTTTAACGCAAATTTGCAGGAATTTGCTCAACGGGTGAATTTCATCTGCAACCTGGAAACTGGGGGGAAAATTTCATCCTCCGAAGCCTACGAACAAATTAAGAGTCTCTGGAAGCAGTTGAAAAAAACCAAAAAGCAACTCGCCATCGGTGAGAACCCTTTCCAGAGTGGAGATGATAATCCGGAAAGGTGAGGTGCAAAAGGGCAGCGTCTAGAGAATTTACACCAATTCGCGAATAGCGATTAACCTCATTTGCTGGTCATCGTGTGGACTCCGTCCCAGGCATCTGAAGGCGGTTGCCGAAGGTAGTTCTTACACCGTTCCAAGTGGACGGTGACTGCCTGATCGGTGGGTCGTAGGCTGTAGGCGTCCTCAAAGTAGGCGATCGCTTTCTGGAAGCTTCTTCCCGTGTAGGCTGTACGCCCCAGATGATAGAGATCGAGAAACTTCTTCGTGGAGTCGTCGAGATGCTGTCGATGGTCGCCGATCAACTCGTAAATACTAACGGCGGTATTTTTGCCCTTGACGCGGATTTTGTCTAACTCTCGCACCAAGATGCGATCGCGGCACAAGTTGTAGGTAAACTCGCTCAAGATAATATCGCAGCCGTACTCCTTGGTGACGCTTTCCAGGCGAGAACTCAAGTTCACCCCATCCCCAATCACCGTGTAGTCCATCCGTTTGTGGGAACCAATGTTGCCGGAAACGACTTCTCCAGAACTTAGTCCAATGCCAATATGAATTTGCGGCTGGTTTCCAAATAAACGGCGACGGTTAAACTCTGCCAACCGGCGGCGCATATCCAACGCCGACTGAACCGCCATCCAAGCATGATTTTCTGCCAAAGGCAGGGGCGCACCAAACACCGCCATCAAGGCATCGCCGATGAATTTATCTAAGGTGCCTTCGTGGTTAAAGACTGCCTCTACCATCGTTTCAAAATACTGATTCAGCAGCGAAACCACTTCCGAAGCCCCTAAATTTTCCGTCAGAGTGGTGTAGCCCCGGATGTCAGAAAATAAAATTGTCACCTCCTTGCGTTCGCTCATCATCAGCGCTTTATCGCCCAGTGCCATGACTTGCTCTGCCACTCTAGGCGTCATGTAGCGATACAAGGTAGATTTCATCCGTTTTTCGTGGCTGATGTCTTCCAAGACCACCAAGCCTCCTCTGACGCCTCCTTCCGGGTTGGTAAGGGGATTAACGGTGAGATTCATACTCCGTTCAATTTCCTGGACTTGATCGGCACTCAAAATCTGATGACAACTGTGAGTGGCGACAGTGCCAGGACTGCATGATTCATTCCAGGGAATGAAGATGTTTGGATTGATGCGATCGCGAATTGCCAGAATATGGACTCCAGTGGGTTCTCCCTCCGAGTGAGTCGCTTCCGAATTGAGAACTTCTGCTACCTGCTGACACTGGGCGCATTGTGCCTGCACGGACAATTCTGGCATTGCTCCTACGGCTGCTACTGACGGCTGGTGGTTCTTCTCTACATACAATCCCACTGTCAGGGTTTGCTCCGGCACATATTGCTTGGCACCCGTCTTCAGACTATCCTGGAGGCGAAACTGGAGATGTTCGATGGGCACCACATCCCAAACGAAACGACCGATTAGTTTCTGCTCCCACAGATGCTTGTTGTTTTTACCCGTGGTTTCCCGAATTGGGCACCCTAACAACTCCAGTGCAGCTTCGTTAATCGTGACAATCCGTCCCTGCATGTCTGTAGAGATGACTGCATCTGAGAGACTTTGCAGGATATCTTTTTGATACTGCTTTTCCAACAACACATTCTCGAAGAGTTTGGCATTTTCCAGCGCAATTCCCGCCTGGATATTAAATGCCTGCATAAACTCTTCATCTGAACTCGTGAAGCTGCCGGGTTGCTTGTTAATTAACTGCGTAACGCCGATTAATTCCATTGATGAATTAAATACCGGCATACACAGGATATTGCGTGTCAAATAACCCGTCCGTTGGTCGGCGCTGGGATCGAAACGCGGATCTTTATAAGCATCCGGGATATTTAGCGGCTGACGAGTGGAGGCAACATAACCGGCAATTCCTTTGTTAGAAGGAATGCGAATCGGGATGATCTCCGTGCCATCTTTGTTGGCAACTTTCGTCCAGAGTTCTCCCGTTTCTTTGCTCAGCATAAATAGGGTGCTGCGATCCGCCTGCATCAGATCCCGCGCTTGCTCCATCACAAAGCGCAGAGTTGCTTCCAAGTCAAGACTTTGACCGAGATAGGTGGTTGCCCGCAACAGTGCCTCTGCCCCCCGCTGCTTGCGTGCCGCCATATAAAACGATTGGCAGCTTTCTAGGATAATGCCGATAGAGGCAGCAAAGTCGCGGAATCCCTGCTCATCCTCCTCGGTAAACGGCCCATCCCCAGCTTTATTTAATAGCTGAACGACCGCAACAATCTGGTTTTTGCTGCTATAAATCGGCATACAAAGCAGACTGCGGGTTCGGTAGCCCGGTCGCTCGTCAACTTCTTTGTTAAAGAGTGGGTGAGAGTAAGGGTCTGGAAGATTCAAAGATTCGCCGGTGCTGGCGACGTGACCGGCAACGCCAATATTAATGGGAATCCGGATTTGTTTGGTGGCTCTCCCAGTCTCCGTATCGGGAATTTTTGACCAAAGTTGATTTTTTTCTTCGTCTACTAAAAAAATAGTGGTGAGGTCTGCTTGCAGAATCTGACCCATTTTGAGGGTAAAGGCGTCCATGACCTGCTCCAGCATGGTTTCCAGCGCTTCGTTGTTGATCATGTCGATCGCCCGCAGAAACTGCTGGAACTCAGCGGTAATAAAGTCGAGTAAGCAGATAAATTCGCCGAATGACAGGTCTTTGACGCGCGAGGTCAGGGCGCTAGTACGATTGAGTTGCGTAAGCTGAGTTAACGTAGCCAGAACGCTGCCGGTATTAGAGAGTGTCATGGGGAGAAGCATTTGCAAGCTGTGGTTTTAGCTGTTAGCTGTTATTAGTATGCGATTCACACTTTTTTTTAGATTCAATTTAGTCAAAATACCCGTAAAAGCCTAAAATCGCGATTAATTCTGTAAAAACTAGCCGAAAAACGCAAATTTTCGCATCTTTACGGGGAAAAGCGTTGTTCAATCTGGGTTTGTTTGGTCTCCACCTACTGAGCTAATCGTTAACGCTTAAAAAATAAGCACCCACTAACTTAATTTAACCTCGGAGACCTGAAATCCTCATCCGTAGTGTTTAGGAATATGTATTAAATAGGAGCATTTCAGGGTTCAGTTATCAGTTGTTTTTCGGAAACCCTGACTGCTGAACCCTGACTGCTAATGATTGATTGTTAATGAATCGCTGATTCGTAGTAATTTTGCAACTGGCGGGTGGCGGCAGCCCAACCCCAGCGTTCGGCTTCGAGGCGGGCATTTTGCCGTAGGGTTTCCCGTTCTTCTTGATGGGCCAAAAGGCGCTTGGTAGCAGCGATCGCTCCCTCTTCATCTTTTGGGTCAAATAAATAACCGTTAACGCCATCGGTAACGATATCGGGAATCCCTCCGGAACGCGCGGCGACAACGGGACATCCGGCTGCCATCGCCTCCAACAGCACTAATCCTAAAGTTTCGGTGCGCGAGGGAAAAATAAAGGCGTCTGCTGAGGCAAAGGCTGAGGCGAGTTCAACGCCGGTCAGATAGCCGACGAAATGGGTGGGTGTCCCGGCAAAGTGTTGTTGCAAGGCTTGTCGATGGGGGCCATCTCCCACTAAGGCGAGACGCGCGTTGGGAATGGCTGCTAGGACGGGCTTAATGCGGTCAATTTCCTTTTCTGCGCCCAGACGCCCTACGTAGAGTAATAAAGGGCTTTCCGGGTGTCCTTGGCTAAGACGCGATCGCATTTCTCGGCTTGATAAGTGGGGCTGGAATAATTCTGTATCTACCCCCCGCTGCCACAAATCCACTCGCTGGATGCCATGACTGGTAAGTTCCTGCACCATCGCCGTAGAAGTACAGAGATTCAGCCGCGCTTGGTTATGGGCTGATTTGAGCAATTCCCACAGCACACCTTCTAACATTCCCAAGCCGTAATGCTGGAGATACTGGGGTAAATGGGTATGATAAGACGCTAGTAAGGGAATCTGCATCGCTTTGGCGTAATACAGACCCGCTAGTCCCAAAATAGCTGGGTTGACAACATGAATGATATCCGGTTGAAACTTCTCTAGTTGATAACCAATGGAGGGGCGGGGAAAAGCCATTTTCAACTCTGGATACCAAGGCAACGGGAAGCCAGAGACTCCGTAGATCCTGGCTCCTTTATATTCGGTTAACCCCCCATCTGGGGAAAAAATCAGCACTTCGTTGCCGCTGCGCTGTAAATGTTCAACGGTGTGGCGCAGGCGCGTCACAATGCCGTCAACCTTGGGCAAAAAGGTTTCGGTAAAAAGAGCAATTCGCATAATTCAGTGCTGAGGGATGAGGACTGAGGGCTGAGTGATAGATTTAAGAGCGATCGCGACTGAGGGCTAAGGACTCAATGAACGGTCAAGTCTGAGGAGTTATTAAAGTTTATCTGTCTTTTCAATGCAACAATTCAACCCAACAAATTGCTTGCCAGTTGCCACTCTCTCCTCTATCTTTCTTTTCACTCAGTCCGTGCTTCGCACCGCTTCGCTAACAGTCCTCAGTCCTCAATCCTGATTACTGACGGTGCCAAGAAACTTTGGGCATGATCTGATTTTTATCGACGCGGTGCTGGTACTTGACGGCAAAGTTGAGCAACGAGTCGAGTAGGGCGTCGGATAGGTAGTGAGGTTGTAAGCCGAGATCGAGCAAATTGGTGTTTTTGGCGTTGAAGTAGTGTTCTTCTTTCTCGACTCTGGGATTGTCGAGGTTGTGGATATCAACATTCAGTCCCAAGGAATTCCCGGCTTTTTTCACCATTGCGGCTAAGTCACCGATGCTAAATAGTTCGGTGAATTGGTTGAAGACGCGGAATTCGCCGGGTTGGGCGGGGTTCGCGATCGCGAGTTCCATACATCGCACCGTATCCCGAATATCCAAAAAGCCTCTCGTCTGACCGCCTTTCCCGTACACCGTCAGGGGATGCCCAATTGCTGCTTGGATACAAAAGCGGTTGAGTGCCGTCCCAAAGACTCCATCGTAGTCCAGGCGGTTAATTAACAGCTCATCCATGCCCGTCTCTTCTGTCAAGACGCCGTACACGACGCCCTGATTCAAGTCGGTGGCGCGTAGCCCCCAAATCCGGCAAGCAAAGTGGATATTGTGGCTATCATGAACTTTGCTGAGGTGATACATCGATCCGGGCTGCTTCGGATAGGGCAAAGTATCCTTACGCCCGTTGTGTTCGATGGTGATGTAGCCTTCTTCAATATCAATGTTAGGTGTCCCGTACTCGCCCATCGTCCCTAATTTGACGAGGTGACAGTCGGGGAAATCTTCTTTGATCGCATACAGCAGATTCAGCGTCCCCACCACGTTGTTCACCTGGGTGACGACAGCGTGTTCTCGGTCAATCATCGAGAAGGGTGCCGAACGCTGTTCCCCAAAGTGAACGATTGTCTGTGGTTCAAACTGGTGCAGCGCTGACTGGAGGAACTCGTAGTTAGTGATATCCCCAATAAATAGGTCTATGGATTTGCCGGTGAGGTCCTTCCAACGCTGAAGGCGTTGTTGAATGGGTGCAATAGGGGTTAGGGTATCTGCGCCTAGTTGCATATCCCAGTGACGCCGCACCAGGCTGTCTAGAATGCCGACTTCGTATCCTCGACTGGAAAGATAAAGCGCGGTTGCCCAACCGCAGTAGCCATCACCGCCAATAACCAAGACTTTCATACGGGTTCAATTAATCTTGCTTGCCAACACTCGGTAAATTTACCAGGTAATGGTACCTTCTAGACCATCGAAGTGAATTCCTTCTGAGCGATCGCCGGTACACCCCATCGAGCTTGTAGTCGTTTGATTCTTTCTCGTATTTCTTCCCTCCTTCGTCATCACTCTTTGGGAGGAAAGCGTTGTTGTCCCAGTGGCGGCGACCCAGCAATCAGGGCGACCTAGCAATCAGATGTGAAAGTGTCTCCAAGACCTCCAGATTGAAAGTTGAAGGTTCCTAGCGACAAGGAACCTTCAACCTTTAGCTTTGAACCCTTTACACCTTCACTTCCTCGGCAAAACTTCCCCAACGGACGAACTCGAAAGGACCCCCGACCGATCCCCAAATATGCTCATCGGTTTCGGGATCGCGTCCCCGATCGAGACTGATAAACCTGTTTTCGTCAATCTCAAAGGTGCTGTCGAGATAGGTGTTTTGACCTTTGCGAACCACCATACAACCTTTACCGGGTTCGACGTAACCTTTGAAGCTGTGGCCTGTCCATTCGACGATCATGTTACAGCCTGGTAATTTTTCCAGTTGGTCTGCTTTGAGGTTATGCAGGCGCTTGGGGTCGCGGGAGGCACCATAAAATTGTTCTTCATTCTTAACTGTGTAGTTTTCAATTTCGATGCGATCGCCATTCGTAATTAACTTTAAAACCCGCAGCCGATATGGGTCATTAATCATATAGTCATACGCTTGTTCCACCAGGAAACTCACGCCAGACAACAGTTCTAGCGGTAGGGGACGCATACAGACGCGGATATGGGCAAAGATGGGAGGATTTTCAAATGCTTGTGCCTGGTTGCTGAAATCTGCTGCCATCCAGCGAGCTAAGGTAGCAATATCAGTAGAATGCGTCATTGTTTATTAAAATGCCGTTGTTGAGAAATGATCCCCCTTATTTTAAGATGCGCGATCGCTCCTCCTAAAGTTTCTTGAAACGATGAAGCCATTAGAACGAATGCAGTTGTCTTTGACGGGGCTTTCTGTCGGAGATGCCTTGGGTGAAAGGTTTTTTGGGTTGGTAGAGGAACTGAACGAAAGAATCCAACAGCGTCAAGTTCCTCCCAGACGCTGGTGCTACAGTGACGATACCGAGATGGCACTGTCTATCGTGGAGACACTGTGGCGTTATGGGAGGATAGATCCCGATGCTCTTGCCGCAGCGTTTGCCGAACGCTTCAACCCTTCTCGCGGCTACGGTGCAGGGGCGCAGCAGCTGTTAACAAGGCTGCAATGGGGCGCAGACTGGCGCACGGCAGCTTCGGAGATGTTCGGGGGTACTGGTTCTTATGGCAATGGTGCAGCGATGCGGGTAGCACCGTTAGGCGCTTATTTTGCTCACGATCTAGACGCAGTGAGAGAAAACGCGATACTCTCAGCGCAACCAACACACGCTCATCCAGAGGGAATTGCTGGAGCGATCGCTGTTGCAGTTGCGGCTGCGATCGCTTACAGGGTGGGTGAAGGTGAATTGATGTCTGGAGAGCAATTTCTCCAATATGTTGTCGAAAATATCCCGGAAAGCGAGACACGTAGAGGCATTCGGCAAGCGATAGATATTCCGAGCGATCGCTCTCCACCTGTGGTAGCGCAACAACTGGGTTCCGGCTACAAAATTTCAGCTCAAGATACGGTGCCTTTTGCCCTGTGGTGTGCTGCCCATCATCTGGAAGACTACCAGGAAGCTTTCTGGGCGACAATTAGCGGTTTAGGCGACATGGACACAAACTGCGCCATTGTAGGCGGGATTGTTGCCCTTTCCGCACGCCAAAAAGGAGTCCCTACCCCGTGGATTCAGGCGAGGGAACCGTTGCCAGATAATTTTTCAAGCATTTTTGTTGGCGAAAGTTATTAAAAATGCAAAATCAAGTTAAAAAACTGAACGCGCTACCCGTTTTAGGTAGATGCACAGGAGATACACACAAGATTTTCTTGCTCCCCTCTCCGTGAAGGTCGAGTGGCTAAGTGTGAAGTTTTTCTTATCGCATTCAAATAGGTTTAAGCTGAAGAAAAAATCCCCTTTTTGTTATTTTTTTTTAGGTTCCTCTATCTGGGCTGGGCACACTGCTTGATAGAAATCCCCGATGATACTTCCCGATTGAATTTTTGCTTCTAGCAGCTTGTCGTTTTTACCTACGTCGATATCCCCGACAATCCGACCGCTTTGGTCAAAACGAATAGAGCGACGCCATCGGAATAAGCCTTTTTTACACTCTATTGCATGATAATTGTCCACCCCAATCGCACCATCTGCTTCCGGAGCTTGAAATAGATTCCGTCGCCAGAATTCTACAAGATTTCCCTGACGCACAATTCGCGCATCGTCGATATAGATAGGGGTGTTGTCGAGGGTTTTGCTTACGGGCACCCAAGCCGCGATCGCTCTTGACGTAGCAATCATTGTCATCAAGCTGATCCCGGATACTATAGCGAGACGCGAATGTTTGAAGGTAAACAACTTAGTCATGGGATTGCAAAGATTATCGAGATGAATTGAAGGGTGAGAAATGCGAGCGTCAACTGTTTTTAACGCTTACTTTTGAGTCGAAACAATAGAAACTGAGTCGTCTGTTTATCTTGGAAATTATCATCACTGACTAGAAGTAAACTTTGGCTGCCATCCGGCAAGCGGGGGCCAAAAGTCATGCCTTCCAAATTGCCCAACGGAATGCCTATTTCATCCAAGTCCAACAGCAACTTTTTCTTCACTGGCTCAATGCCGGTAAGCTCACCTTTAAGGCTGGGAACACTAGAAATATCTGTTGCCCCGCCCATTGCTGCCTGATAAATTCTCACCCTGTAACCTAACAGGCTCAAAGAACGTTCCAAGGTGAGGAAGTGCCCCCCTGCATCTAAAGATAAAAATTCCGGCAAGCCATCTTTGAGTGCCCCACTTGGAGGCGGTTCCATTGCATATAAATGTTCGGCAATCAACAGCGGTGGGCCATCGCTGAGCAAATAGTGCAAGATCCGACATTTTGCTCCCTGCTTTGAACTAATTGCTTCGCTATCCTGCATCAATGATGACTCAGTGGCAGTAAATAGACGAAACGGTTCCCCGGCTGCTGGGAGAGTACCGACGGGATTGAGGGTCAGGGCTTCAAACCCCAGGTTATTCTGGATGCCACGAGTCTGGGTTGTATTGCCACTGACATCGGGAAGATAGCGTTCCGGGATGGGTAAGTTCTGCCGCAAACGTCCAGTTTTTAAGTCAAACTCCCCGATAAAGGGGGGAATGCCATCGCGGGCGACCCCTTCACTAGAGATAAATACGGATTGTTGAGGAGACACGGCAATCCCTTCCGTATCCACCGTACTCTTGGGATAGGTGTTGCCATCTTCCTTGGTTAGAAAGGTAACGTTCTCAACTTCTACTTTCTGGATGCCAATTTTGCCATCGCTGGCATCATCGATAACCATGTTGAGAGTGTAGAACCGGGCTGGGGCAAACTTACTGCGGTCATCTGAAATTGCGTAAAAACGGTTCTGCTTCCGGTCGTAGGTCAGCCCCGATAAGCCGGAAACAGGTGTATCCTTAAATTTCGTCTTGGGCAGCTGGTATTCCCCCAAAAAGTCGAGGGATAGATCCAGAAAAACTCGATCTTGTGTCATTCCTGGCTGGACTCCGCAGGAAGTGACAAAAGTCAATAAGGCGATCGCTATCCCCAGCACCCAAGATCGTGGTCTAAATTGCCCACCGTTCACCAGCTTTCTCCTAAACTTCACAACAAGCGCGGAAACTATCGCTTTACTGTAGCAGTCAGTTGGGTGAGAAACGCTACAACTTCTGATATTAACCAGGTCTGCTTGTATAGTTTGTTATTAACAATTTAAACTGCTCGCGCTAAAAATATTATGCAGAATTTGCTTGCTCGTCTGTGGTTGCAGCAACGTCGCTCAAGCGCTTTAGGACTGGGAATTGCTGCCGTTTTGTTCCTACTGTGTTCTGGTTCTGCCGGATGGGCAGCAACTGCGGCGGATAATAAACCCAAACCCAACCCCTTAGAGATAACGACACCCGATCCGCTGCTGCCGCAGCCGCAGGTAGATCGTCCTCTGACTCTTCAAGAAATCAGCCAACTCAGGCAGGCTCTGGATGAATTAAATGCCCAGGCAGCTGCTCAGCTTAAAGCCGGTAATGCACCGGCAGCGTTTGAAATTTGGTATCGGGAATTGCGATTGCGGCGATCGCTAGGGACGGTGGAAGAGGTAGAAGCGCTAGGACGAGTTGGAGCGATCGCTTGGGAAAATAATCAAAAACTTGATTTGCAAATCATCACCAAGCGTTTGCAAGCAATTCAGGATCGGGCTTTTGGCAGGACACCAGAGCCGAAAGGCAAAACGCCGCGCCAGCAAACAAACTTGAATGGAGGCAAAACTGAAGAAATTGTTTTGTCTTCCCCTGTCTCGGCAGTGGACATAAAGCTGTTGCAAGCTTTGGGTCAAGCTTACCAGCAGATACGACTGCCAGCCCCCGCGCTGGAGGATTATCAGCTGTTGCTGGCTGATGCACGGCAGCGCCAAGATAAAGCCACAGAAGAGGCAATGCTGAAAATCATTGCCCAATTGCACCTGAACTGGTTTGATTATCCCAAGGCAGCGGCAACTTATGAGGAATTGCTGAGTTTTGCCACTCAACAGGGCGATACGGTCAACCAAGTGGTTTATCTGCAACAGCTGACTTACATTTACGACAAGGCGAAGCAACCGGAAAATTCTCTCAAAGTGAAGCAACGGCTGGCAGAAAGTTACCTTGCCATTAATGATCTAACTCAGATACCAGCGTTGAAGATAGCGATCGCTACCGATTACGAAGCTCTCAAACAACCAGATGAAGCGAGTAAAAACTACCAAGAAGCCTATAATATAGCGTGGTCTTTACAGCAGTTTGCTTCTGCCAGCGAAGCTTTGAAAAAACTAGGAGATCTCTACCGAACTTATAAACAACCTGAATATGCTTTGCAGGTTTATCAAGCTCTTTTGCAGGTAGAGCGGCAGTCCTACGATTACTATAACTTGATGAAAACCTACGACCAAATCGGTCAGATTTATCTAGAACGCGGGGACTTAGCGCCAGCAAAAGCAGCGTTTGAACAAGGGTTGGAATTGGCAAGGTCGTTAAAGTATCAGGAAACTTACTTTGCCAATCAGCTAGCGCGAGTGACTCAGCAAGGTTCGCAGTAGATATCGGTTCAGAGAAAAGCGATCTCTTGTTATCTATAAGCCGCAAGCATTTCCAATCTCCAATCAAAAATGGTCTAACTGGGCATTCTGCCCTTACAGGCGTTTGTCCCAGCAAAACAGAAAGCTTTATATTCCTTCAGAGAGAGTTAAGACCTCAGAAAGTTTCCCACCGAAGATTGATTCTGTTTGTTTTGGCAATTGATAACTTTATAAGTATAAAGACAGCGCGGTTCTGAGCCTAAGTATTAAATATTAGAACTGCTATCAAAATTATCTCCCTTCCTGAGATAGTCTTTCTCCCTTGGTTATAGACTTCTGTGATTTGGTGTTTGCTCTTAGAGCCAAGTAGAAATGCTTGGTTCGTTTTTTTTTCACAAAAAGAGTACATCTTACTTTTGTAAAAATGCAAACGTGAGTTTAGTCACGGTTTTAGAAATCCAGAAAAAACTGTAAAGGTAAGGTTAATTTCTATCTTCCAGGAAGGTTTTCTGGATGTTTTAGTGGCTTACATCAGTTGTCTTTCGTCAGCTAGACAGTAATTCCACAAGCGTTTTACCTAGATATTCATACTGCGCCGGAGTGTTGTAAAGTTGAGCTGAAATCCGAATCAGCTGTTTGGGAGGTGCAGGCCAATAAATTACCGGCACCTGAATCCCAAAGCGATCGCACAACGCATCTTGTAGTGGCGGCGTTATTTGCATTTCTCCTGGGCTGTCCGGTATTTCATCCGGCAATGGCACGGTTGCCATCGAACCAATCATCTCATCGGGACACGGTGGCGACACCTGTAGCGTTTCGCAAAGTAGTTGTCGTGCTGTCAAAGCCATTGCTCGGTTACGCGCCATCAATTCGCGCCATCCCCCCGGCAACAGCGAACCCAAAAACCGAATTGCCTCTGCGACACACAGATAAGCGCTGGGATCGTCGGTGCCCATCCAGTCGAATTCTAGATGAAAGCGCGATCGCTCTTTTCGGGGCGAGTTGGCACCATGACTAATCGTTAGCGGACGAATTGCCGATTGCTTGTCGCGCCGCACATATAAAAATGCGGCTCCTTTCGGGGAACACAACCACTTATGACAGTTGCCAGTGTAATAAGTCGCTCCGAGTTCCCGCAGATTCAGCGGCAGCATCCCTGGCGCATGGGCACCGTCTATCAGTGTATCGACGCCGCGCTCTGCCAGTTGGTGAGCGAGTTGCTGGATAGGAAAAATTAGCCCTGTCTGGCTGGTTACATGATCTAGCAGCGCTAGCTTTGTTCTGGGTGAAACCTGTTCCATCACGGCTTCGATGACTTGTTCTGGCGATGTGATGGGAAAAGGTACTGTCGCCACCACTATCCGCGCCCCAGTCCGACTGGCAATGAAATTGAGCGCATTGCGGCAGGCATTGTATTCCTGATCTGTTGTCAGTAATTCGTCGTCTGGGGAGAAAGCAAGCGATGCATCGCTCGGATCGGCTAAGCCAAGCGATCGCAATATCGCATTCACTCCAGTTGTTGCATTCGGGACAAATACCAACTCTTCTGGATCAGCACCCACGAACTGAGCTAACTCATCCCGCGCAGCATCCAGCAGCGGCTCAAATTCGCGCACAAAAAATCGCAAAGGTTCCCTTTCCAGTTGCGCTCGGAAGCGTTGTTGGGCTTCCAGAACTGGTAGCGGGCAAGCACCAAACGAACCATGATTCAGGAACGTTACGGCTGGGTCAAGCGACCATAACTTCTGAAATTCTGAATGACGAAGGATGAAGTCTGAAATTTTCTCTTTCATGCTTCATCCTTACAATTAAATTAATTAAACTCCCCAGGCAAGATTCGAACTTGCGACCAATCGATTAACAGTCGATCGCTCTACCACTGAGCTACTGAGGATCGTTCACTCAATCTTTTCAACAGTTACTAATATTAGCGAGTGCCAATATAACTTGTCAAGCCCTTTTATAGTTTTCTGAGAAATTTTTTTGAGCCGAATGAATGTTCAGTTATTTCTGGTTCAAACGCCACTCAGCCAGACGCTCGCGAGCTTTAGCATCCAGGGAATTCGCTAAAAAACGCCCCGACGAATGTTTCTTGGGTCTATTTTTGCGTATAACCGCACGAGCGGTTAATTCTACGTCGTAACCCAGCTGTTGCGCTGACATCCATTCTGCGCCATACCCCACTACTGTTAATTGCTGCGCCCGATCTGATGTAGCGACAATCAAGCGCCGTGCCGATCTGTAGGGATTGTAACGAAAGGAGGCACAGGTTTTTTCGATGTAAGTATCTGCTGTCTGCCCAAAATCTGTGTAATAGACTGATAGCTCGTGGGTGATAGATTCACAATTACTGCGTGTGTCTTGATACTGGGCATCAAATACAACTTGAGTTTCAAAGCCCTTAAAAGCGCTGTAATTGACCAAAGCCTCAATTAATTCAAGACGAGCGGCTTCTAGCCCATTGCGATCGCGGGTTCTTTGCAGGTAAGACCATAGTCCAATGACGTTGTAGCCGTCAACGAGCAAAACAGCCTGCGGGGATGGGCGTTGCATTGTTTTAAGCCAAGATTTTTTAGGTGAAAATAACTATTTCATTATCTTAACAATATAGTCAAGTCAGTTCTGTCGTCCTTTTTGCAGAACTAAACAAAACCTGCCCAAAAATAGTTTTTGTTTACAAGGAGGAATCTTGGGTTTGCAGGAGGCGTTGTCTTAAGCGTTTGGGTTCTCCTCGATCCACTACGCAGCCCTGCTCTAGTAAGAATGCCCCATCGGCATAATTTAACTCATCTAATCGATGCGTGACCCAAAGGGCAGTCAGACCCCGGCTTTTCACCAAGCTTTGCACTTGCGCGACTAAATCCAACTGAGAATCTGGATCGAGCAGGGCGGTGGGTTCATCTAATAGTAAGACTTCCGATCGGCGGGCGATCGCACCGGCAATGGCAATTCGCTGTTTCTGACCCCCACTCAGAGCATAGATGGGGCGTCGTTCCAGCGCGAGTAAATTAACCGCTGCCAGTGCTTGCTCTACCCGCCCGCGTATCTCAGCGGGCGAGAGATTTTCCTCCACCAGCCCAAAGGCAACATCAGCCCCGACTGTCGGCATCACCAACTGATGATCGGGATTCTGGAAGACAAAGCCAATTGGGTTTAATATCTGAATTTCTCCTGCTTGGGGACGCAACAGCCCAGCCAGTAATCTCAACAATGTTGATTTTCCACTGCCGTTGGTGCCCAAAAGCATCCAGAATTCACCCTTGGGCACCTCCAGAGAACAGGAATCTAAGACTTTCTCCCCTTTAGGCCAGTTGAAGCAAAGGTCTTTGACTTGAATGGCAGGCTTGACCATTTCGACACCAGCAGGAAACGTGTTCATTCAGCGAGGGCGAAGAAGCCGGGAGGTCTTCCAGCCGATGCTGTGCTGGATTTCTGAGATATCTGAACGGCAACAATCTCGCTACTGAGAATGCCGATTTTTTTCTCCGGCTGGCGTTCGCAAGTGAGTTCTAACAGTTGCGCGTTGCCAGAGCGGATTGCATTCAGAATTTCTTGGTAAACGCTTTGGGCATCTTCGTCTGACTTCCGTTGCACCGACAACGACATCGGCGTATTTTTCAAAATTAGGTCGATTGTAAACATGAGTTAAGCAATTGCAATTAAATATCGGCTCCACATCCCTAGTATCTCAGACGCGAGCCAGTTGCTGCCCGATGGGAAAATTCGTTGAGCAGGGGAGAAAGGATTTCATCTTCGCCTCTATCTTGGCGTTGGTAAGTTTCGCTAATCCTTTACTAGCCTGGACTTTAAGCGCACTCACCCCCTGAACTGTCGCGAGTGATGAACATCTGCGATCGCATCTGTCGCCCCTACCGCTAAATATTAAAATGAGTTAAATAAATTTACCCAAAACTGTGCAAGTTGGACATAATAAGATTAAACTCAGTAAAGAATCGTAAACTAGATTGACATCCTAGTTTGTTTTCTGCGTAGCCCATCTAGTGACAGATGGAGCCAGCAGAAACCGCGATGACTGTACTTATAACTAACCTGTTTGGAGATTTGCTGTCATGACTATCGCAGTCGGACGCGCGCCGAGTTCAAGAGGGTGGTTTGACGCCATTGACGACTGGCTCAAGCGCGATCGCTTCGTATTTGTCGGCTGGTCCGGCCTACTGCTATTCCCCTGCGCGTATCTGGCGCTAGGCGG